>DAOTYM010000312.1:0-7154 GCA_034434775.1 Anaerolineae bacterium
CCCAGGGGCCTGCCGCAACGCCTCTTCGCCCACGTTGGGCACCCAGGAGATGGCCCGGTAGGCGCGGGCCTCTGCCACTGCCGCCCACAGCGTATCCCCGGGCCCCAGGTAGAGGCGGGCTGCCGGCTCCAGCCAGGCCGGCTCGCCCAGGAAGGCCAGGGCGCGTTCCCTCGTCCCGCCCCAGCGGAACACCTGCACCACCTCCCGGCGTCCCTCGGTCGCCAGGGGGAGGTCCAGTGCGCCGCCTGGGTGCTCCGTTTCCTCCACGACGCTCTGGGCCCAACCGTGGCCGGTATAGAGGTCGTAGGTCACTTGGCGCCAGAGGAGAGGCGTTCCGCTAGTTTCCGGCGGGAGCAGGGCCACCTCAAAGGCGAACTCCTGGGCCAGGGCCGGATTCCCTCCCAAGAGGTGCTCCCGGGGCAGGGTCCCTCCTCCTCCAACGCCGACCGGGATGCCCCCACCCGCCCGGTCCAACGGGGGGAGGGCCCTCCGCACCTCGCGGTCGGCTTGGAGGAAGGGCTCCCCGAACCGCCGCCAGAAGAAGTCGGCCACCAGGCGTGGGGAGAGCCTGTCCAGGGCAGGCGCGAGGAGGGCCGCCCCCATCACCACTGCGCCGGCAATGGCGAGGCCGAAGACGTGGAACTCCAGCCCCAACTCGTCGGGGTAATCCACCCCGCGGGCGCGCCAGCCCTGGAGGAGATGCCACCAATGGGTCCTCAGGGCCAGGAGGGAAACCGCAGCCAGGAAGCCCAGGAGCCACGTGACCTGCTCCATCGGGGCGTAAAGGGCGTGGAGCGTGAGCGCCACCCCTGCAGGAGCCAGGGCCACAAGGGGATGGTGCCCGCGCCGCAGGCCCCACCCTCCCGCCGCGCCCACCAGCCAGGCCAGGTAGAGGCTCAGCACGAGGAACGGCGTGAGGGTGAGGACCGGTCGCCCGCCCGCCACGTCGCGAGCCCACCCGGCCAGTTCCCCCAGGAGCGCGGCCACCCTGGCCCCTCCATCCTGAAGGAGCACAAACCCGGGCCAAGGGCCGGAAGGCCACTGGCCCCTGGAGAGGGTCCAGGCCCACCCGAGGGCCCGGCGGACCTCCCACGCGACGGCCAGGGGGTGCGGCAGGGCCCGCGCCGCCAGGACCACCGCCACTTCGCCGCCGGCCGGCGCGAGGGCGGCCCACGCCAGGGCGGGACGGAGCGGCACTGCCCCCAAGGTGTACCCCACGGCGCACCCCAGCAGGAGGGCCGGCAGCACCAGCCATCCCTCTCGGTGCCACCCGCCCGTGGCGAAACTGAGGGCAGGGCACAGGAGCACCGCCACCAGGAGCAAGAGGGCGCTCCAGCCTGGTGGCGGGCTGTGCTGCCGGAGCCAGCGGATCGGGGCCCGCACCTCAGACCTCCTCCACCACCTCCACTGGGACCACCCGCCCGGTGGCCAGTGCCCTGTAGACCGTGCGCCGGCGCCTCCGCCGCAGCCAGGGGACGAAGGGGTACCCCCGCGAGATCACAAACGAGGGGACGCCCAGCATGGCCAGGGCCTGGCGCAGGCCCAAGGAGCGATCTGGCCCTCCGTCGGACCCGGGTTCCTGGAACGAGGCCGCGTCCAAGAGGATAGCTGTGGCCGCTACCTCCCTCTGGCGCAGCCTGGCCACTTCTGCAAGCCAGTCGGAGGCTGTGGAGGGCGTGATGAGGGCCAGCGCGGTGCCGCGGCGGATGTTGGGCTGCATCTGGCGGAGGACCTGCCGCAAGGGCACCGGCCCTGGCCTGGCCTGTGCCAGCAGGCGGAGGGCCTGGGCCAGTTGCTCCGGGGCCAGGGAGGGCATCAGGAAATCGGCCTCCTGCCCGAAGGCGACGAGGCCCACCGCGCGGCGGTCGGCCAGCGTCAGGGCCGCGAGGGAGGCCGCCAGGACCACGCCGTACTCCAGCGTGGACTCCTCCCCCTCACCAGCCTGCACCGCGGAGTCCAGGTCCAGGACGATCCACAGGTCGCCGCTGGGCTCCACGTCAAACTCCTTGACCACCCAGCGGCCCAGCCGGGCCACGCTGCGCCAGTGGATGCGGCGCAGGCTATCCCCCGGCAGGTAGTCCCGCACCGAGGCTGCATCCGTGGTGGCCTCTATCCCCGGGCGCGAAAGGCCAGAGCGCCCAGCGGCCTGGCCTCGGGGCACCGTCAGGGCCGGCAGGCGGACGACGGGCGGGTAGACCATCAGGGGGGCCTCGTCCGGATAGCGCAGCGTCACTTCAAAGAGGCCGAAGGGGTCGCCCAGCCGCACCTCCCAGGGGCCCAGGCGGAAGGCCCCGCGCCTCGTGCAGGTGCCCCGCGCCTTCCACCGCTTCACTGCATGGCCGTCGGCCGCCTGGACCACGCTGGCCGAATACCCGGGCACGTCGGAGCGGTCCACCACCTCGGCCCACAGGACTGGCAGCCACGAGCGGTTCGTCAGGTGGAAGGTTTCCTCCAGCACATCGCCGACGAAGAGCCACCCGGTGGGCATCTCCCGGCGCAGGGAGACGTGGCGGGCCATCTCCCGCGCCCAGTAGTAGGACGCGCCGAGGAGCCCTCCCAGGCCCAGCAGCAGGTAGAGGTAGACATCCCACGGCTCCAGCACCTGGAGGACGAGGAGCAGGGCCAGCAGGGCCACGGGCACCCACGTCCTCAGGCGCAAACTCCCCGAGGGCTGGAAGGGCTTCTGAACCGCCGCTGGGGCTACGTCTCCGCGGCGATCTCCTGGATGAACTCCCAACTCCGCTTCCACACTTCCTCCCGCTCGCTGTCCACCGTCAGGCAGTGGCCGGAGTTCTCAAGCCACACCAGTTCCTTGCGCGCCGAGGCGATGGTATCGTAGATGACCTGGGCCCCCCGGGGGACCACGGCCAGGTCCCTCACCCCCTGGAAGATCAGGGTGGGACAGGTGATGCGCGGCAGGAGCCGCCGCACCCGCCTCTGCAACTTGAGGACTTCGTAGGCAGCCGCCACCGGCCGCCGCTCGTAGCACCAGATGCGGTTCCAGGCCTCTGGGTCCGTGAGGTCGGCACCTTGAGCACCCGGCTTGGGCTCATCCCACGTCAGGAAGAAGCGGGCCACCGGCAGAAGGCGCGCCCGCCAGTCCCGAGCGATGAGGCCCGGAGCCAGCAAGATGAGGCCCTCCACGGGCTCCTGGGCCGCCAGGTCCAGGGCCAGCAGGCCCCCCAGCGAGAGGCCGCCTGCGAAGACGCGCCGACACCGCCCCCTCAGCCACTCCCATCCCTCGCGCACGGAGGCCGCCCAGTCCTGCCAGCGGACGTGCAGCAAATCCTCCGGCACGGTGCCGTGGCCGGCCAGGCGCACGCCGCACACCGTCAGGCCCTTGGAGGCCAGGTACTCCCCCATAGGCCGCATCTCGGGTGGTGCCCCCGTGAAGCCGTGGATAAGCAAGCACCCCACAGGTCCCCCCTCAAAGGCGAAGGGGCTGGGGTCCAACCAGGGATGTTGCACCATGTCTATCCTCCTTTTGTGGGTTGGGGCCAGCCGACGCGGGCCAGGAACTCCAGGACCTCGGCCTGGACTTTCTCCACCAGGTGCTCGTCCCGGGCATCGTACCAGCGGATGCGGGGATCGTCGAGGCGGAACCAGTTGTACTGGTGGCGGATGAGGCGCCGCGTGTTGCGGCGCAGGAGCGCGACCGCCTCCTCCAACGGGACTTCGCCGCGCAGGTACAGGCCGATCTCCCGGTACCCCAGGCCCGTCATGGCTGGCAGGTCCGGCGCGTACCCGGCCGCCAGGAGGGCCCGCACCTCGTCCACCAGGCCCGCCTGGAGCATGCGGTCAATGCGGGCATCCACGCGGGCGTAGAGGGCCTCCCGCGGCATGGTCAGCCCCACCATCAGGATGGAGTAGGGCGGCGGGTGCCGCCGTCGGGCCTGGCTGAAGGGGCGGCCGGTGGCTTCGCACACCTCCAGCGCCCGGACGACCCGGCGCACGTTGCGCGGGTCAATCCGGGCAGCCGCTTCGGGGTCCACCTCCTGCAGCCGCTGGAAGAGGGCCTCGGGCCCCTGCTCGGCGGCGAGGCGCAGGAGGGCCTGGCGGCGGGCCGGGTCTGGCGGCACCCGGGGGACCGTCCACCCCTCCACCACGGCGCGGACGTAGAGGCCCGTGCCCCCCACCAGGAGCGGCAGGTGCCCGCGCCCCAGAACCTCGTCTATCGTGCGGTAGCAGAGGGCCTGGACCTGGGCGAGGGTGAGGACCTCGTCCGGGGCGACCAGGTCAATCAGGTGGTGGGGGACCTGGCGACGCTCCTCCGGCGTGGGCTTGGCCGTTCCAATGTCCATGCCGCGGTAGATCTGGCGCGAGTCGGCCGAGATGACCTCGCAGGCCACCGGCAGGCGCTGGGCGAGGGCCAGGGAGAGGGCCGTCTTGCCCACGCCCGTGGGGCCCACGATGGCCACCAGGGGGCCGCGTTTCGGCTCGCTGGCTTCCTCGGTCATGGGAGGCGCCTCCCACTGGCGGCGTCAAAGAGGTGGGCCTCCGCGGGGTCAAAGGAAAGCCATCCCTGTTGCCCTGCCCGTACCGCCTGGGCTGCCGGGACGCGGGCCACCCATTCCCCGCCCCTAGGGTCCCGCAGGTGGACGATCTGCTCTCGCTCCGCCAGGAGGGGCTGGACCATCTCCACGGTGCAGGGCCCCATCCCCTCGCCGCCAAGGGCGAGGTGCTCTGGCCGCACGCCGAGGACGAGCCTCTGCCCGACCTCAAGCCGGCGCGTCCTCAGCCGCACGAAGCGCTGCAGGGGGATGGTCCAGAACCCCAGGTCCAGGGTGCCATCGGCCGCGACGTGCCCCTCCACGAGGTTCATGGGGGGCGTTCCGACAAAGCCGGCGACAAAGCAGTTGGCTGGCCATTGGACCAGTTCCAGGTACGTGCCCACCTGCTCAATGCGCCCATCCCGCATGACGGCGATGCGGTCTGCCAGTGCCTGCGCCTCTGCCTGGTCGTGGGTGACGTAGACAGCCGTGGCCCGGAAACGCCTGAGCAGCCGCTTGATCTCCATCCGGGTGCGGGCGCGCAGTTCGGCATCCAGGTTGGAGAGGGGCTCGTCAAAGAGGAAGAGGCGCGGCTCCCGGGCGATGCACCGGCCGATGGCCACCCGCTGCCGCTGCCCCTCCGAAAGGCCGCGCGGCATGCGCCCCAGGAGCGCCTCAAACCCAATGCCCATCACCTGGCTCACGAAGCGGACCCGCTCCGGGATCTCCTCTTCCCGCCTGCGGACCAGGAGGTAGAAGACCACGTTGTCCCGCGCCGTCATGTGGGGGTACAGGGCGTAGGACTGAAAGACCATGCCGATCCCCCGCTCGTGGGGCGGCAGGGTTGTCACGTCCTCTCCGTCGTAGTAGACCCGGCCGCTGTCGGGCTGGAGGAGCCCGGCGATGACCCGCAGGAGGGTGCTCTTCCCACACCCGGAAGGCCCGATGACGCAGAGGGTCTCGCCACTGCGGACGAGGAGGTTCAGGCGGTCCAGGGCCACCACCTGACCGGGCCGCTCCTGGGCCGCGCCCTCCCCCTCCGGCCCCCGCTGCCAGGCCCGCTGGAGGCGCCGGGGGTTCAACGTTGGCCGCGCGGGCAGGGGGAACGTCTTCGTGACCTCTTCCAGACGCACGAGGGTCACCTTACCCTCCCTCCACTGCGCTCCGCAGCCAGTTGAAGGAAGTGAGATGCCCGCGTCCGTCCACCTGGACTCCGACCACGTCTATGCGCCAGGGGCCCTGCCACCCCACCTCGGCCACGTAGGCCTCGGCCAGGGCGATGAGCCGTGCCTTCTTGCCCCGGGTGAGGGCTTCCTCGGGCGCCCCGAACCGAAGGCCGCGCCGCGTCTTCACCTCCACGATGACCAGGCAGGGCCCCTCCTGGGCAATGAGGTCAATCTCCCCCTCCCGCGTGCGGTGGTTGCGGGCCAGGATCTTGAGGCCCTGGCGCGCCAGTTCCCGGGCCACAAGGTCCTCTCCCCACATCCCCAAGCCGCGGGAGGGCATCTCACCCTTTCTCCAAGAGGCAGGCCACCGGGCGGTAGGTGCGCCGGTGGAGGGGCGATGGGCCGAGGCACGCCAGGGCCTGGCGGTGGCGCGGCGTGCCATATCCCTTGTTGTGCTCCCAGCCGTAGCCCGGGTACTCCTGAGCAAGGCGCACCATGAGCCGGTCCCGGTGGACCTTGGCCACGATGGACGCCGCGGCGATGGAGAGCACCTGCCCATCGCCGTGGGGGATCCCCTGCTGCCGGCCCTCCCAGCCGGGCAACCTGACGTGGTCCAGGAGGAGGTAGTCGGGCTGGAGGCCGAGGGCGGCCAGGGCCCGCTGCATGGCCAGGCGCGTGGCCCCCAGGACGTTGAGGCGGTCTACCTCGTCTGGCGAGGCTTCGCCTATGCCCACCGCCAGGGCCAAGGAGAGGATGCGGGGCAAGAGGGCCTCCCTCTGGGCAGCGGTGAGCCGCTTGGAGTCCTGCACGTCCCACAGCGCATCGGCCAGACCCTCTCGGCGCGGTGGCAGGATGACGGCCGCGGCGACCACCGGGCCGGCCCAGGCCCCGCGGCCCGCCTCGTCCAGGCCGGCCACGGCCCGGAAGCCTTGCTCCCACAGCGATTCCTCCCACGCCAGACCCAGGGGCGGAAGCACGCTTTCCATCACGCCACTTCCTGCCTGCCCAGTTGCAGAGGTGAAGGAATGCTCCATTGCAACGGAGCATCTCCTGCCCGATTGTACCACCGGGGCAAGAGAAGTCAAAGTTTTTCGGCTCGCGTTGTGGGGGCACGCCGAGGGGGAGGGGGCGCCATACAGGAGCCACTGGCATCGTTGCCGACGCGGTCAACGAATGGAATAGCGGTGCCCATTTCGGCCGGGCGGCGCACTTACGGAAGCGGGCGAGGCGTTCGTACCGAGGAGGTAGGCTTTCTCGGTGCGATAGGAGTACCCGCGCCGGCGGACGGCTCTTCACGGAGGCGGTCAGCGATTTTCTTCTCCGGGCTTGATTGTTCTCTTCTTGACAGCGTTTTTCCCTTGTGGTACAATGACATTAGGTAGCAAGCAACAAGGTCAACTGTGTTGCTGCAATATAGCATAAAAAATAGAGAGTCACGCAGGATAAGATAGAGAGTCGAGATAATCACATAGCAACATCATCGCAGCAGAGCGCGGCC
>DAOTYM010000313.1:0-2442 GCA_034434775.1 Anaerolineae bacterium
CACCCGCACGCCGGGCTCCCAGGTCATGCCAGCATGGAAGAGGATGGGGATGCCCAGGTCCTGGGCCTTGGCGTAGAGGGGGTAGAGGGCGCGGTCGTCCGGACGGAAACCCTGCAGCCCTGGCGCCAGTTTCAGGCCCCGCAGGCCCAGGTCGCCCACGGCCCGCTCCAGAGCCTCCACGTGCTTCGGGTCGTGGGGGTCTACGCTGGCGAAACCGATGAAGCGGTCGCTCAGGGCGCACAGTTCCGCGACCTGCTCGTTGGTGTAGATGGGCATGCCGCGGGTTGTGGTGCAGTCTATGGGCAGGAGCACCGCCCGTTCCAGGCCGGCCACGTCCAGTTCCAGGAGGAAGGTCTCCAGGGGTTGGAAGACGTTGCCGATGTGGAAGACCTCCCGCGCCGCGCGTTCCAGTTCGGGGTGGCGTTCCACCATCTCCCGCACCAGCACGGGGTGGGTGTGGAAGTCAATCCCGCCAGAGCCAACCATTGGGGACATGGGCCTCTCTCCTTCAGAGCACGACCACAGCGCTCAGGTGCTTGGGCACGTCGGGGTCCAGGCCCTTGCGGAGGGCGCGGCAGCAGGCCATCCACTGGAGGAGCGGCACGTAGAGAACCCCCCGCAAGGGCTCCGGCACACCCGAGGCGAAGAAGACCTGGCCATCCGCCGGGAGAGGCCCTTTGCCCGGCGCCTCGGCCAGGGCCAGGACGCGGGCCCCCAGGGTCCGCATCTCCCGCAGGACCTCCACTTCGTAGTCCCACGCCCGTTCCGAGAGCAGGCCCACGACCAGGGTCGCCTGGTCCACGAGGGACATGGGGCCGTGGCGGAACTCCATGAAGTGGAACGCTTCGGCGTGGGAGAGGGTCATTTCCTTCACCTTCAGGGCGGCCTCGCAGGCCAGGCCGTACTGCGGCCCCGAGCCCAGGAAGAAGAAGCGCTGCAGGGTGAGGTCCTCGCCCAGTTCCCGGGCCAGGCCTTGGAACTCGGCGAAGAGGCGGTCGCCCGCGGCCGGGAGGCCGTCGGCGGGAGGCTCGCCGTGGGCCAGGAACCACGCGCTGGCCTGGGCCAGGAGGAGCATGCTGGTGAAAGAGCGGGTCTGCACCACGCTTTCCTCTTTCCCTTCGGCGGCCACCAAGGCCAGGTCGCTTTCCTGCACCAGGGGGCTTGACTCGTAACAGGAGATGGACCACACAGGGGCTCCGGTCCTCTCCCGGAAGGCCCGGGCCGCGCGCACGGTCTCGGTGGTGCGGCCCGAGCGGGAGATAGCCAGCAACACGGGCTTGCCCCCGCGGGGGAGGACCGTCTCCGGGAAGAGCAGCAGTTCAGAGCCCGGGGCCACCCGCACCGAGTGCAGGGGGAGGAGGCTTTGGAACAGGGGCGCAACGGCCAGGGAGAGGTAATAGGTGGAGCCACAGCCCACCAAGACCAGGTCGGAGAACTGCCCCTCCTCCCAGAAGGCTCGCAGGGCGTCCTTCCGGGCCTGGAACTCGTCCAGGGCCGCGCGCCAGGCCGCGGTCTGCCCGAGGATTTCGCGCCGGGTGTGCATCCCTTGTTCCGCCATGACGTCTGCTCTCCCTGTACGCAGGCTGCCGAAGGTCTGCTCTCTCAGGCCGCCCCTGGAGCCGGGACCTTGTCGGACCTGTACACCACCTTCCCTCCCACCATGGTCAGCTGGACGTGCCCGGCCTTATCCAAG
Source organism: Anaerolineae bacterium (assembly GCA_034434775.1). GTDB lineage: Bacteria > Chloroflexota > Anaerolineae > DTPP01 > DTPP01 > DAOTYM01. The sequence goes on from DAOTYM010000313.1 coordinate 1,694, forward strand.
AGGACCAGGTCGGCCCAGCGGCCAGGCTCCAACGTCCCGAGGCTCTCCTCCAGGCCGATGGAGGCTGCGGGCACCGCCGTGGCCATGGGCAGGGCCTCTTCCAGCGGAAGCCCCGTCGCCGCCACCACGTTGGCCAGGGCCCGGTCCAGCGTCAGGGTGCTGCCGGCGAGGGACCCTCCGGGGTCTAGGCGGGCGACTCCCTCCCGCACGCGCACCCATTGCCCGCCCAGGTCGTAGGAGCCGTCGGGGAGGCCAGCGGCCCGCATGGCGTCGCTCACCAGCACCGTGCGCCGGACCCCCTTGGCCTGCACCAGCAGCCGCACCACCGCAGGATGGATGTGGACCAGGTCCACGATGACCTGGGCGAAGATCCCCTCGCAGGTGAGGGCAGCCCCCACCGCGCCCGGCTGGCGGTGGTGCAGGGGCACCATGCCGTTGAAGGTGTGGCTGGCCTGGCTGAGCCCCAGGGACACGGCCTCCATCACCTCTTCGTACGTCGCCGCCGAATGCCCCACCGCCACTGCCGCGCCCCGCTCCACGGCGTAGGGGATCAGGGCCCGGTTCTCCGGCACTTCTGGGGCCAGAGTGACGAGCCGGACGTTGCCCCAGGCGAAGAACTGCTCGTACTCCCCAGAAGCCGCAGGGCGGATGTGCTCCAGCGGCTGCGCGCCCCGCCAGTGGGGGTTCAGGTAGGGCCCTTCCAGGTGGATCCCCAGGACGCGCGCCCCTCCCAGGTCCCGGTTCTGGCA
>DAOTYM010000314.1:0-5084 GCA_034434775.1 Anaerolineae bacterium
TGGCTACGTCCTCTGGGCCGTGGGGTGGCTGGACGCCTTCGGCCCCCTCCGGCAACTGCCCAGGGCGTGGCAGGCACCGGTGGTCAGTTTGCTCTTCGGCCTCCTGAGCCTGCTCTCCCTTTCGTGGGAGCGGCGGTCCTGAGGAAGGCCCGCACTTCAGAAGAGGAACGACAGGGCGGAGGGGAAGAAGGTCAGCCCCGCGGCCAGGGCGAGGAGCAGGAGGGCCAGGGCGACCAGGGGCAGGTTGGCACGCAGGGCGGAGGGCCAGGGCTCCGCAGCCCTGGCGGGGGCGTGGCGGCTTCCGAACTTGGGCGGGGCTGCCCGGAGGGGCTTGCGGACTTCAGCCTCCTCCAGGAGGAGGCGCCGGAACTCGGCGATGCTCTCCGGCCGCTCGTGGGGGTGCATGGCCATGGCCCGGAGGATGGCCTCGGCCGTGCGGTCCGAGAGGGCGGGGTTGATCTCCCGCGGGTCCACCAGGGAGTTGGGGAAGAGGAAGCGCTGTTTGGCATCGGCGGGGGGCTGCCCCGTGACCAGGTGGTAGAGGGTGGCCCCCAGGGCGTAGATGTCCGTGCGCACGTCGGTGTGGCCTGTGTCGCCGCCGTACTGTTCCAAGGGGGTGTACTGGACCGTGCCCCGGCCCTGCACCACGGTGATGGTGCGGCTGTCGTCGGGGATGAGAAGTTTCACGAGCCCGAAATCCACCAGTTTGATGAGGCCGCTGGGGGTGAGTTTGATGTTGGCCGGCTTGATGTCCCGGTGGAGGACGGGCGGGTCCTGGCCGTGGAGGTACTCCAAGGCGTCGCACAGTTGGCGGGCCCACTCCAGGACCGTCTCTTCGGGGAGGAACTCGCCCCTGCGCCGCGCCTCGTTGGCGATCTCGCGCAGGTCCTTGCCGGGGACGAAGTCCATGACCAGGTACTCCCGTCCCCCCTCGGAGAAGTAGTCGGAGACCTTGGGGAGGTTGGGGTGGTCCAGGCGGGCCAAGGTGCTGGCTTCCCGGTAGAACTGTTCCCGGGCCTGTTCCACCAGGGAGGGCGAGCCGCCCAGGTCGGGGTTCACCTCCTTGACCGCGCACTGGCGCCCGGCCAGCGTGAGGTCCTCCGCCCGGTAGACGGCCCCCATCCCGCCCTGGCCCACCTCTTCTATGATCTTGTAGCGCGAACGGAGCACCGTTCCCGGCGGGAGCGGCTCAAGCATGGGGCTTCTCCTCCAGAACAAACCTTCAGCGCAGTGGGGGGCGGTGCTGGCCAAACTATAACGTAAGACGGGCATCCTGTCAAGGGGGACAAGGGCATGCACGAGCGGGAATCGGCCATGTTGATCCTCCAAGGGGGGCAGGGCGAAGCCCGGGCCTGGAGCCTGGACCGGCCGCGCACGGTCATCGGGCGGGACCCTGCCTGCGACATCGTGCTGCCGGACCGCCTGGTCTCCCGGCGGCACGCCCTGGTGGAGCGCGGCCCCGACGGCTACACCCTCCAGGACCTGGAGAGCAAGAACGGGACGTACTTGAACGGCCTCCCCGTGACGGGGCCGACGCGCCTCCAAGATGGCGATGAAATCCAGATCGCCCTGCGCTTCCGGCTGGCCTTCGTGGACGCCGGGGCCACGGCCCCTCTGGGCTTCGCCCCGACGGAGCGGAAGGAGCGCGCCCTGCGCCTGGATGTCTCTGGGCGCCGCGTCTGGGTGCGGGGGCGGGAACTGGTCCCGCCCCTCTCCCCGCCTCAGTTCCGGCTTTTGGAACTCCTCTACCGCGAGGCCGGGCGGGTGGTGGACCGCGAGCGCGTGGTGGAGGCTGTCTGGGAGGGGGAATCGGAGTCCGGCATCTCGGAGCAGGCCATTGACGCCCTGGTGCGCCGCCTGCGGGAGCGCCTGGCCGAGGTGGACCCGGACCACCAGTACATCGTCACTGTGCGCGGGCACGGCTTTCGGCTGGAAGAGCCGCCGGAGTGAGGTTCGGACCTCAACCCGTCCTATCCCCCCAACCCGCTTTCCTCCCTGCACGCGGGGGGAAGGAGGTGCTGCCGTAGGCAGCGGGGATAGGGCCGTCCCTGGAAGGCACCGACAATTTATACGGAGGAAGACCTCGCATGACTGCACCTCTCACTCCCGCACAACTGGAAGAACTGGCCCAGTTCAGCACCCCGACCCTCTCCAACGCCATTGAGATGTTCAACGTGCGGCCGCGGAACCAGGGGTTCATGCGCCCGGAGATCCGCTGCATCCTGCCCCTGAAAAAGCCGATGGTGGGCTACGCCTGCACGGCCTGCATGCGGGCCTTCGCGCCTCCCTCGGGGAACCTCCCTTCGCGGGAGGCCTACTGGGAATGGACGCAGACGATCCCCGGGCCCCGGGTGGCGGTCCTCCAGGACCTGGACGATCCCCCCTGCGTGGGCAGTTTCTGGGGGGAAGTGAACGCCACCGTGCACAAGGCGCTGGGGTTCGTGGGCACGGTGACCAACGGCGGCGTCCGCGACCTGGACGAGGTAGCGGCGATGGGGTTCGCCTATTTCGCCCGCGATGTCCTCGTCTCCCATGCCTACATCCACCTGGTGGACTTCGGCAAGCCGGTGCAGGTGGGGGGCGTGGTGGTGCGCCCCGGCGACCTCATCCACGCCGACCAGCACGGTGTCCTGGTCATCCCGGCGGAGGTCGCGCCGGACCTGGCCGAGATGGCCCGGGAGTTTGAGAAGGTGGAGCAGGAGTTCATCCGGTCGGTGCGGGAGCCCGGCTTCACGCTGGAGCGGCTGAAGGCCGGCTGGCGCACCTTTGACCAGAAGCGCTCCGCCCTGCAGCGAAAGGGCTGAAGATGAAGGAGAAGGGGGCATCGCCTGGGCGCACCCTGCGGGTGGTGGCGGTCCTGCTCGTCCTCACGGGCCTGGGGACGGCAGCCTTCTGGGTTGCCTTCTTCGCCGACTACGAGGCGCAGCAGGTGGGGTACCTGGCCCAGCGGTGCGCGGGCTGGTTCTTGTGGGAGCGGTCCTTCCCCCTGGCGGACGGCTGGGCTGCCCTCGCCTGCGTCCTCGGGGGCGTCGGCCTCTGGCGGAGGCGTGCCTGGGGCGCGGCCTGGGCCTGGGTTGCGGCAGGTGCCCTGGTCTTCCTGGGGCTGATGGACTTCCTTTTCTTCGCCCAGAACGGCCTCTACTGGCCCGTGACGGCCGAGGTGGCCCTGGAAGCGGCCATCCACCTCTGGGTGACCGGCTTCGGCCTGGCCACGCTCTTCCTCGTCTGGCGGCACCGGGCCGCGCTGGGCCTCTAGGCACTTCCCCGAAGGGCGGAAGCCATGCGCGGCGCGCCTCCGGACTACCAAGAGGCCATTGACTACCTCTACCGCTTCGTGGAGCACACAGGGCACGCCCGTTGGGCAGGGTACGAAGGGGCGCCGCGGCGGGTCCGGGCGTTCCTGGCCCTGCTGGGGAACCCCGAGACGGTCTTTCGGAGCATCCTCGTCGCGGGGACCAAGGGGAAGGGCTCCACGGCGGCCCTCCTGGAGGCTGCCCTGCGTGCCTCGGGGTACCGGGTCGGCCTCTACACCTCGCCCCACCTCCACTCTTTCCGCGAGCGCATCCAGGTCCAGCGCCGCCTGATCCCCCGGGAAGAGTTCGTGCGGCGGGTGGGGGTCCTGCGCCCCTTGGTGGAGGCGTGGGTGGCAGACCACCCCCAGAGCGACTGGCCCACGACCTTTGAACTGGCCACGGTCATGGCCGCGGCCTACTTCGCGGACCAGGGGGTGGAGGTCGCCGTGGTGGAGGTCGGCCGGGGAGGCCGCTACGACGCCACCAACGCCCTGCCCCACGAGGTGGCCCTGATGGCCTCCGTCAGCCTGGACCACGTGGACATCCTGGGCGGCACCCTGGAGGCCATCGCCCGGGAGAAGGCCGGCGTCGTGCCGGAGGGGGGCGTCCTGGTCTCCGGGGAGCAGGCGCCGGAGGTCCTGCAGGTGCTGGAGGAAGAGGTGCAGGGCCGCCGGGCCGTCTGGTGGCGCGCCCGGGCCGAGGGCCTGGAAGTGCGGGACTACCGGCAGGGGAACCCTCCCATCCAGCAGGAAGAGCCGTACCCCGTGGACCCCGCGTCCGTGCACCTGGCGCTGGGGGGTGCGTTCCAAGCGGCGAACCTGCGGTTGGCCTTGGGGGGCGTGGCCGCGCTGCGCGCCCTGGGGTGGCGGCTTCCAGAGGCGGCCGTGGTCCAGGGGCTGGAGGGAGCCACGTGGCCGGGCCGGTTTGAGGTGGTGCACCGGTCCCCCCTGGCCCTGGTGGATGGCGCCCACAATGCGGACTCGGCGCGGCGGCTCGTGGAGGCCCTGGCGGAGGCGCACCCCGGGCAGCCCGTAGTCTGGGTGGTGGGGTTCTCCTCTGGGAAGGACGTCGCCGGGGTCCTGGCGGCCCTGCGGGCTGGCGGGGACGTCCTGGTCGCCACCCGGTCGCACCACCCCCGCGCCCTGCCGGCGGAGGAGGTCGCCGAAGCAGCGAAGGAGCAGGGCTTCCCGCACGTGGTGGAGACCAGGGATGTGGAGGCGGCATGGCAGGCCGCGTCCCAGTTGGCAGCAGGCGAGGCCCTGGTCTGCTTCACCGGTTCCCTCTTCGTGGTGGCGGAGGCGCGGGAACTCTTCGGCCTGGCGGCGGAGGTAGATTGAGGGCTGTCAACGGATTGGGGAACGGATTGAACGGATGCGCCGCACCCTGTAGGGGCGCACTGCCGTGCGTGCGCCCCTACGCACTGCCCAAGGTGCTGTCAGCGGATTGCGGGAGCGGGTTGTACGGATGCTGCCCGGCGTGGGGCAGGCCTCAGGCCTGCCCAAAGCTGTCAACGGATTGCGGGAACGGATTGAACGGACGCTGCCCAGCGTGGGGCAGGCCTCGGGCCTGCCCAGGCCCCTCAGAGAGGGTAGTAGGCGAGGCCCACGAGGCCCGGCCCGGTGTGCACGCCCAGCGCGGGGTTCAACTGGGTGACCAGGGTCTCCACGCAGGTGAAGCGGGACTCCACCACGGCGCGGAGTTTGGGCACCTCCTCGGGGGCAGCCGCGTGCATGTAGGCCACCTTGATGCGTCCGCCCCGCCCCACCTTCTGCTCAATCAGGTCGGCCATCT
>DAOTYM010000315.1:0-4458 GCA_034434775.1 Anaerolineae bacterium
CCGCCTCCACCACGTCCGCCATGGTGCCGGAGCCGTCGGAGAGGACCGTGTGCAGGTGGATGTTGCCCACCACTTCGTGCCAGCGGTCGGGGATGGAAGGTGGGGTCAAGGGGCTGCCTCCTCTGGGTCGGGCGAGGGTTCGTCCTCCGGCTCGGCCTGGGGAGCCGCGAAGCCCTGGAAGCCCTCCGCGCCCTCAGCCGCCACCTTGCGGGCGAAGACCAGGAACCCGGTGTGGGCCACCATGCGGTCCATGGGGCGCAGGCGGGCGGCCACCGCCTTGTACGGCCGGAGGAGGATCTCCTCCACCTCGGGGAAGGCGAACCCGTGCAGTTCCAGTTCCAGGAGCAGGCGGGAGACCTGGTTGGCCGTGGGGAGGACGCTGCCGAAGAAGCCCCCCTCCTTGAGGGCCGCGTGGGCCTGAGGGAGGTAGTCCCACGGCGTGCGCACATCCAGGAAGCACGCGTCCACCCCCGTCTCGTCAAACCCTTCGGCGATGTCCCGCTGCTTCAGGTCCACCCAGTCCAGCAGGCCCAGGCGCTCCAGGTTCCTGCGCGCCAGGTGCAGCACGTCGGGCCGCACCTCGTAGGAGTAGACGCGGCCGTGGGGCCGCACGTAGTAGGCCATGACCAGGGCCAGGGCTCCACTCCCCGTGCCGGCTTCCACCACTCGCTTCCCCGGGCCGATGTTCATCTTCAGGAGGACGTAGCCGATGTCCTTGGGGTACATGATCTGGGTGATCCGCTTGAGCATGCGGACCAGGTCGTCCAGCGAGGGCTCCACCACCAGGAACCGGTGGCCGATGGGGGTGACCACCACCCGGCCCAGGGGCTTCCCGATGAGGTCGTCGTGGCGGATGAACCCTCTGTGGGTGTGCAACGTTTCGCCGGCCTTCAGGCGGACCAGGAACCGCTTGCGGTCCCCGCTCAGGAGGAGGACCAGGTCCCCTTCTCGGGCCGTTCCCTGCGGCGCGTCGGACATGGGCTGAGGCACCCCCTGCAAGGCTCGTGGATCGGCACGGGGGATTATAGCACAGCGCGGCCCCCCTACCAAGGCATGGGGGCATGGTGGGCTAAGTTGTGGCCAGACGCAGGTTGGGGGCGCAATTCCAGGTTCAGCCGCGGACCTCACCCCGCCCTTGCAGGCGCTCCAGGGCGGCCTGCCGGGCCACCCTCTGCACGCGCGCCAGGGGGACCCCCGCGGCCCGCGCCAGGGCCGCGCAGTCCTCGTACTCGGGCCAGGCGTCCCAGACCTCCCCCTCCAGCCGCTTGCACTTGACGCGCACGGCGCCCCACGGGGTCTCCACCGTGATCTGCTCGCGCCCCGCCTTCCACCGGTGGACCCACACCTCCCGCAGGCCCAGGGTGGAGGTCTCCTCCAGGAGCCTGCGGGCCAGGCGCGGGGCCTCTTCGGGCCGCGCCAGGACCGAGATCAGGACCCCAGGGCGGCCCTTTTTCATCTGGATGGGGGTCAGCCACGCGTCCAGGGCCCCCTCGCGGAGCGCTTCTTCCAGGGCGAAGGCCACGTTCTGGCCTGGGAGGTCGTCCAGGTTGCACTCCAGGAGCACAGCCGCGTCCGCATCCGGCGGGGCCCAGCCCTCTTCGGCCACAGCCCGGCCCAGCCACAGGCGCAGGGCGTTGGGCCAGGGGAGGTCCCTCTGCCCGAAGCCGTAGCCCAGGGCCTCCAGGCGCATGGGAGGCCGCCCGAACTGGGCGAGTTCCGCCACCAGGGCCGCCCCCGTGGGGGTGACCAGTTCAGCCTGGGCCGGGGGGTTGGGAGTGGTGGGCGCGCCCACCTCGGCCAGGAGGGCCAGGGTCGCCGGAGCGGGGATGGGCAGTTGGCCGTGGGCCGTCTGGACGAAGCCGCCCCCCAGGGGGAGCGGCGAACAGTAGACCTCCACCACGTCCAAGAGGTGCAGCCCCAGGACCGCGCCGACCACGTCCACGATGGCGTCCACGGCCCCCACTTCGTGGAAATGGACCTCCTCCACCGGCACGTTGTGGACCCGTGCTTCGGCACGCGCCAGGCGGCGGAAGACGGCCCGGGCCCTCTCCCGCACGGGGACCGGCAGCCCGCTCCCCTCCAGGATGGCCTCTATGTCGGCCAGGTGGCGGTGGGGCTGCCCCGCCTCCTCCACAGCCACGTGCACCCGGGTCCCGCTCACGCCGCCCCGCACCTGCCGCTCGCAGCGCAGGGTGTACCCGCGGAGGGGCAGGGTGCGCAGGCCGGCTTCCAGGTCTTCCAGGGCCAGGCCGGCATCCAGCAGGGCCCCGAGGAGCATGTCCCCGCTGATGCCGGAGTAGCAGTCCAGGTAGGCGATGCGCGGCGATGGCGGCATGGATCTCCTCACGTTCCCTTGGTGCGGCTCTGGCCGGCCCGCCGGGCGATGAGCGCGGCGACCGCGCCGCCGCCGATGCCGTTGTCAATGTTGACCACGGAGAGGCCGGGCGCGCAGGTCTGGAGCATGGAGATGAGCGCGCCCACGCCCCGGCCGCCCAGGCCATAGCCCACCGAGGTGGGGATGCCGATGACCGGCACGTCCACCAAGCCCGAGACCACGGAGGGCAGCGCGCCGTCCATCCCGGCCACGACGACGATGACGTCGGCGTCAAACTCCTCCAGGAGGCTCTGCAAGGGGCCGAAGAGGCGGTGCAGGCCGGCCACCCCCACGTCGTAGTGGCAGCGCACCTCGCAGCCGGCCTCGCGGCACACCAGCGCCGCCTCCTCTGCCACCGGGATGTCCGACGTACCCGCGGTGAGGATGCCCACACGCCCCCCGTTGGGGGCGACGGTTGTCCCCTTGCGCCGCAGCACCATGGCCCGCGGCGGCGTGTACCATTCCAGGTCCACATCCTCCCGGCCCTCAAAGGCCCGGCGCAGGGCCTGTTCGGCCTCGGGATGGACCCGGCTCAGGATGGCACGGCCCTCCACCTCCAGGAAGCGCTGGGCGATGGCCACCACCTGTTCGCCGGCTTTCCGTTCGGCGAGGATGATCTCCGGGATGCCGGCGCGCCGGGCGCGGGCGAAGTCGGGCACGGCGAAGGGCACTTCATGCGGCGACTTTGAGGGCATCGTTCATGCTCCCCGAGCGAAGGCCCATGAGGTCCAGGGTGATGTAAATGAACCCCAGGGCGCGCAGGTGTTCCACGAGGGCTGGCAGACGGGCTTCGTCCAGGACGAGGGGCCAGTCCTCCCGCGGGAGTTCCAGCCGGGCGATGTCGCCGTGGGCGCGCACGCGGAAGCGGCGCAACCCCAGTTCCGTGCGTAGGTAGCGTTCCGCCGCGGCCACCTGCTCCAACCGCTCTGGCGTCAGGCGCGTGCCGTAGGGGAAGCGGGACGCCAGACAGGCGGCGGAGGGGCGGTCCCAGTTGGGCAAATTGCGGGCCCGCGCCAGGGCGCGGATCTCCTCTTTCGTCAGGCCGGCCTCCTGGAGGGGGGCACGGACGCCCAGTTCCCGCGCCGCGCGCTCGCCTGGGCGGTAATCTCCCAGGTCGCTCGCATTGGCCCCGTAGACCAGGGTCCAGGCATCCCCCTGGGGGAGCACCTCCCTGAAGGCCGTCAGGACCTCCCGTTTGCAAAAGTAACAGCGGTCCGGGGGGTTCTGGGCCACCGGCCCGCGGGTGAGGAGGGAGAGGCGCACAACCTGGTGCGGTGCGCCCAGGCCCTCTGCCAGGGCGCGGGCCTCCTCCACCTCCTCCGGGGGCTCAAACTCGCTGTGGGCGGTCAGGGCGACCACCCGCTGTGGCCCCAGGGCTTCCACGGCGAGGGCCAGGAGGTACGTGCTATCGGTGCCGCCGGAAAGGGCCACGGCCACCCTCTCCTGCGCGCGCAGGAAGGCCAGGACCGCCTCCTCCTTGGGCCGCGCCCTGGCCGCCAGTTCCTCCCAGGAGTCGCTTGTCCGGTTCACCTCCGCCATCATCCACTGCCTCCCGATCCAGGGCTTTCCGCCCCCTTGCGGATGCGAGCCATTATACCCCAGGGAGGCGAGCAGACCAAAACGGGCTGGCCCCTTTTGCCGCTCCGGGGGTGCGGCGGGTTCCCCCCAGGCGCGTTGTGGATCTTCTCCTCCCGCCCGGCGCCAGGTCCGTCCCTGGATCAGGCGGAACTTGATGGAGGAAACTTACGCGGTACTGTAATAGGCCAACAGATCGTTACCACCCTCTGGGTCACAGGCGAGGAAGGAGTCTGGGCTGATGACGTCCAGCTCTCCCGGTAGGTCTGCACCAGACGCTTTCTTGCTTCTACGCGGTCCATGGCGTATACTTCCCTGTAGGCCAAGTCTGCCACAGCTGGTGCTCCTCCTCTTGCAATTGTTTCCACAGAGATGCTACGGGAGGAGCACCAGCCCTTGTCAAGATCCGCTCCATCACCTGGTAACGATGTCTTGGCCCCCTTCCAGGGTTGACTCGTTTTTACAAAGGGAAGACCTTAACCGCTCCTCCGGACGCTAGATGGCACGCC
>DAOTYM010000316.1:0-6267 GCA_034434775.1 Anaerolineae bacterium
TCCTCATGGTCTCGTCCATCCCCGAATCTCCCTACGCGGAGATGTTCCCCACCGACGGCGCCCTGCACGTGGACGGGTTCCTGACCAAGCCCGTCCCTCCCGAACGCCTGGTGGACGAAGTGCGGCGGCTCCTCGCTCGGGACAGGGCATCCCCTGCCCGTGAGGCGGCATATGGGGCGGCCAGGGGCGTGGCTGCCCCCCAAAGCGGAGGCTGAAGAGGCTCACTTGGCAACCTGCATAAGGAGGATGAACATGAAAGCCAAGATCCTGGTGGTGGACGACGACCCGGACTTCGTGGAGGTGACCCGGACGGTCCTGGAGAAGCACGGCTACAAGGTCATCACTGCCGCCAATGGCGAAGAGGGCCTGGCCAAGACGCGCCAGGAACACCCCGACCTCATCCTGCTGGACGTGATGATGAGCAACGTCTGGGACGGCGTGCACATGAGCGACCGGCTGGCCGAAGACCCCCAACTGAAGAAGATCCCGGTCATCATGGTCTCCTCCATCACCGGCACGCCCCACGCTGCCTTCTTCCCCACCGACGCGCTCCTCTCCATTGACGGCTGGATCAGCAAGCCCGTCGCGCCGGAAGACCTGGTGGAGAAAGTGCGGAACATCCTGGGGGAGTGACAGGCCCCAAGGAGGAACAGCATGGGCAAGATCCGCATCGGTGGCATCCTCAAGTACGAGCACCTGGCGAAGATCGGGGTCATGTCCGTCCCCGACCGGCCAGGGGTCGCCGCTGCCGTCCTCGGCGCGCTGGGGGAGCAGCACATCAACGTCCCCTTCATCGTCCAGTGCATAGACCTGGCCCAGAAGGACCACATCATCTTCTGCGTGGACCGGGACGACCTGGAGAAGGCCCTGGCCGTGGTGGGCAAAGCGGTGGAGGAGGTGGGGGCAGAGGCGGTGATCCACAACCCCCACGTTGCCGTCATCGCCATCTTCGGCCCCGACTTCCGCGTGCGGCCCAACATCGCGGGCACCTTCTTCTCCGCCCTCGCCAAGGCCGGCATCAACATCCTGGCCATCAGCACCTCCATCTCCACCCTCTCCTGCGTCATTGATGGAGACCGCCTGAACGACGCAGTGGCGGCCGTCTGCGAGGCCTTTGAACTGCCCTGAAAGGCCAGGGCTCCGGAGGAGGGTCGCGGTGAACGAGGCCCCTTGGGACTGGTCCCAGTTCCTGGAGCGCACGGAATGGATGGTGCGCCTGCGCTGGATGGCCGTCGGCGGGACGCTAGCCGCCCTGGCGCTGGCCAACCTCTTCCTGCCTGGAGTGCTGCCCCTGGTCCTCCTGACCGGGGTCACGGTGGCCATCGGCCTCTACAACCTGATCTTCTACCTCTTCATCTGGGCTGTGCGGCTCTACGGGCCGCCCCGCCGCCTGTGGGGCGGCCCAAGGCTCCTCATGCACGCCCAGATCCTGCTGGACCTGGCCACGCTCACCCTCCTCCTGCACTATGCCGGCGGCGCGGAGAACCCCTTCTTCCCGTACTACGTCTTCCACGTCACCCTGGCCGCCATCACCCTCTCCCGCGGGGCCAGCTTCTTCTACGCGGCCCTGGCTTCGGCCCTCTACGCAGGCATGGTCTGGATGGAATACGCGGGGTGGATCGGCCACGTCCACCTCCTGGGCCTGGTGGACCCGGACCTGTACCGGCGGGAGGTCTACCTCATCGCCACCACCTTCGCCCTGAGCACCACGGTCTTCTTCGCCGCCCTGGTCGTGGGAGGGCTGGCGCGCCAACTCCAGGAACGGGAACGGCAGCTCCTGGCCTCCAACCAGGCCTGCGAACTGCGCTCCGCGGAACTGGCCGCCCTCAACCGCAGGCTCCAGGAACTGGACCAGGCCAAGACCAGTTTCATGCTCATGGTGACCCACGAACTGCGGGCCCCTCTGGCGGCCATCCAGAGTTACCTGCAACTCATCCTCAAGGGATACGTCTCCCCCGAGGACCAACGGCGCACGCTGGAGCGGGCTTCGGAGCGGGCCGCGGAACTGCTGGACCTGATCGCCGACCTCCTGGAACTGAGCCAGGCCCGCGCCCAGCCGACGGAGGCCGCGCTGCAGTGGGTGCACCCGGAGGACATCCTCCAGGAGGTGGTCCAACTCCTGCGCGGCCAGGCCGAGGAGAAGGGCTTGGCCTTGCAGGTGGCCGTGGAGGAGGACCTGCCCCAGGTGCACGTGGTCCCGCGGGACATGAGGGCCGTCTGGACCAACCTCATCTCCAATGCCATCAAGTACACAGGGCCAGGCGGGAAAGTGACCGTGTCCCTGCAGCGCGATGCGGAGGGCCTCCGCGGCAGCGTGCAGGATACCGGCATCGGCATCCCCCCGGAAGAGATGGACCGCATCTTCAGCGAGTTCTTCCGGGCAAGCAACGCCCGGGCCACGGGAACCCGCGGCACCGGGCTGGGCCTCTCCATCGTCAAGCGCCTGGTAGAGAACTACGGGGGCCGCATCTGGGTGGAATCCTCCCCAGGGAAAGGGTCCACCTTCACCTTTATCTGGCCCGTGCCGAGGGCGGAGGGCGCGGCCCTTCCCCAGGAGAAGGCCCAGGTTCAGGAAGTCCCAGCCCCTTAGGGCGGTGAAAGATGGCAGAGGCACGAAGTCGTCCAGGCAGGGAACAGGCTATGACGCAAGAGATGCCCACAGGTGGGCTCACGGCTTCAGTCCTTGGCGCCATGCTGCGCGCCCTCTCGGGCCACGACGCCGCAGGGCCCCTCCTGGCAGCCGCCTTGGAGAGGCTGACTGCGGCCCGCTGGGCCCTGGGGGCAGCGGTGTACTCTGTAGAAGGGCGGGGCTCCCTCTCCCCCCTGGCCCGCTGCGGCGAAGGCCCCCTGGATAGCCCGACGGTGCAGACGTTGGCGGAACGCTCCCTGGCCCAGGGGAGCCCCGTCACCGGAACCCTCACCCAGGGCCCGGTGGCCTGGCACCTCCTCGCCGCGCCGGTGGCCTTCCAGGGGGAGGTGCTGGGCGCCCTGGTGGCAGCCCGCCCCCAGGAGACAGGCGAAGGTCCAGCGGCATGGACGCAAGAGGGAGAGGTGGTGGGCCTCCTCCTAGGGATGGCCCTGGGCCGTCTGCGCCTGGAAGCACACCTCCGCGCGCGCCAGCAAGAACAGGAGGCCCTCCTCCAGCGGCTGCTGCAGGCTCAGGAGGAGGAGCGGCGGCGCATCGCGCGGGGCCTGCACGACGACATCAGCCAGGCGCTCCTGGCCCTCTCCCTCCGCATTGACGACCTGCGCGACCGCTGCACCCCCGGAGCCTCCCTGGACCGCGCGGATTTCAGCGCACTCAAGCAGGCCCTCTACGACGCCCTGGACGAGGTCCACCGCATCATCTTCAACCTGCGGCCCCAGATCTTGGACGACATGGGCCTGGTGCCTGCCGCCATGTGGCTGGCCCAGGAACACCTCCAGCGCAGGGGGGTGGAGACCTCCTTTGAGGTCAGTGGCCGCCAGCGCCGGTTGCCCGAACCGGTGGAGACCGTGGCCTTCCGGGTCATCCAAGAGGCGGTCGTGAACATCCAGCGCCACGCCCAGGCCACCAGCGCCCACCTGGCCCTCACCTTCAAGCCAGACGCGCTGGACATCCTGGTCCTGGACAACGGACAAGGATTTGATCCCAACCAGGTGCGGGTCCACCCAGGCCAGCCCCGCGGTTTGGGCCTTCTGGGCATGCGGGAGCGGTTGGCCCTGGTCCACGGGACCCTCACCATCACCTCCAAGCCCGGCCAGGGGACCATCATCCACGCCCACATCCCCCTGGCCAAGGCCGAGCCCCAAAGCCGCGAAGGGGGTGCACCATGAGCCGCATCCGCATCCTGCTGGCAGACGACCACGCCATCCTCCGGGAAGGGCTGCGCCTGGTGCTGGAGAAAGAGCCGGACTTCCAGGTGGTGGGCGAGGCCGGCGACGGCCAGGAAGCGGTGGAAAAAGCCCGCGCCCTGCACCCCGACCTGGTCCTCATGGATATCGCCATGCCCCGTCTGAACGGCGTGGAAGCCACACGCCGCATCAAGCGGCACTGCCCGGAGACCAAGGTCCTGGTCCTCACCCAGTACGAGGACCGCGCCTACGTCCTCCCCATCCTGCAGGCCGGCGCCGATGGGTACCTCCTCAAGCAGACGGAGAGCCACCACCTGGCGGAAGGCATCCGTGCCGTGATGAGGGGGGAGGCGACGCTATCGCCGCCCGTGGCCCGACAGTTGGTGGACCTGGTCGCGTCGGAGCCCGCGCCTGAGGCCACCCCCGAGGAGGTCACCCTCACGGACCGGGAGCGGGAGGTGCTCATCCTCGTCGCCGAGGGGTACAGCAGCCGGCAGATCGCCGAGACCCTGGGCATCTCGCCCAAGACGGTGGACGTCCACCGTACCAACCTGATGCGCAAGTTGAACCTGCACAACCGGGTGGAGATCACCCGCTACGCCATCCGCCACGGCCTCATCTCCTCCCCGTAAGGCCAAATCGGTGCAAAACAGGAGGGCCGCCCTCAGGAGCAGGGCGGCCCTCCTCGCGTCAGCCTCCAGGTGGGAGGTTAGGGCGCGGTGATGGTCAGGGTCACGTCCACCCAGGTGAAGCGGTTCTCCGCGCCCGGGCCGCGGCCCGTGTCAAAGACGATGGTGGCCATGTAGGTCCCAGGCTCCAGGCCCGTGGTGTCAAAACTCACGATGACGATGGCGGGGGTATCCCCTTCGGTGGGCGTGATCTGGACCCAGTCCACCGCCTCCTGTTCAAAGATCAGGCCGTCCAGATCGGTCCGCACGCCCTCCGGCGAGACCTCCACCTCGGTCAACGGGGCCTGCTTCATCTGCTCCAGGATGGACTGCCACGTGGTCGCCGGGATGACACCGGCTACCCAGTGCAGCGTCCCCACGCCACCGCCGGCCACGCCCACCGTCAGTTGGCGCGGGGCGACGGTCCCCCCAACCGGCGCCGAGACGCTGAGGGAACTGGGCGTCACCAGGAGTTTGGGGCGGTTCACCTTCACCGTGACGAGCACCCGCTGCGTCCTGTTATCCACGCCCGAAGGCGCATTGAAGGTCACCCGGGTCGTGTGCGTCCCCACAGGGAGGGACAACCCGTTGACGGACACGGAGACGTTGGACCAGGCAGGGCCGGCCGTGCCGCGGTTCGGATTCACCTGGACCCAGGGCTGCCTCGGGGTAGCCGTCCAGGTGAACGTGTCGGTGGTGGTGGCGTTGCGGATCTGCACGGTTTGGGCAGCAGGGTTCGGCCCACCCCAGTCCATCTCAAAGGTGAGGCTGGCCGGCTTGATTTCCATCTTGGGGTTCACGTGCACCCCGGGCCCGTCCAGGTCAGCCGTCGTGAGGCCAGACCTCCAGGAGCCCGTGTAGGACTGGTACAGGGTGAACGTGGGAGAGACCTTGTAGGCGCGCACCAGGCTGGGGCCCTGGATGACCACATCCTCCGCGCCGTCGCCGTCCAGGTCCCCACTGGCCATATCCTCCCACCCCGTGCCGACTACTGCGTTCAGGGCCACGATGGGGTTCACCAGGTCCCTGGCGATGAGGCCCTTGTAGGGAGAGGGGACGTTGCGGAGCAGGAGCACCTCATCGTTGGTGGCACCGTCCAGGTTCCCTGCGCCGACCTTGAGCCAGGTGGCGCCGAACATCTCGGTGTAGATGGACTCCAGGGGCAAGCCCACCCCCTGCACCCGCAGGATGACGAACCCCGCGCCGATGGGCGAGATGACGTCGCGGATGAGGGCCAGTTCGTCCTTGCCATCGTTGTTGTAGTCGCCCGTGGCGAGGCCGAGCCACTCCTTCCCGAACCCTTCGGAGACGACCTGGGCTCCCGTCTGCGGGTTGAGGATGTGCACCAGGTTGCCGTAGTCCCGGATGAGGGCCAGTTCCACGCGCTCGTCGCCGACGAAGTCGCCGACCGCCATGTCCCGCCATGGGTAGTTGTAGTCCACCCGCAGGCTCTCAGTCCAGGTCCGCCCCTGGGCGTCGCCCTCGTAGACCACCAGGAGCCACTTGCTCCCCTCCGCGGTGCGCGTGGCCATGATCTCGGCCCGGCCATCCTTGTCAATATCGCCGATGGCCAGAAGTTCCCAGCGGTAGGGGGCGATGTTCTTCTCCAGGCTGCACGCGGTCTTCCCCGGTTGGACCACGGGGTCAAAGACCTTCAGCCTCGCCCCGCCGATGGCCACCAGTTCTTCATCGCCATCCCCGTTGAGGTCGCCGGCCCGCACCAGTTGCCATCCGGTATCCGGCGAGTCAAACTGGACCTTCTGCG
>DAOTYM010000317.1:0-8234 GCA_034434775.1 Anaerolineae bacterium
AGGGGATGGCTGGCGGAAGGCGCCGCCGATTCAAATCGGGGCTCAAGCCCGGCGTCGGCCTGCGCCGACGCGGCCATGCAGAGGGGATGGCTGGCGGAAGGCGCCGCCGATTCAAATCGGGGCTCAAAACTCGGCGTCGGCCTGCGCCGACGCGGCCATGCAGGGAGGCCTGCCCGTAGGGGCCAGGCGCGCCTCGCCCCCTACTCCCCGCATCCCCCCAGGAGGACGCGCAGGAGGATCCCGTGGACGATCTGCTCCACGGGGGCTTTGTCGTCCGTCAGGACCGGCCCCTCGGTGGGGGCGGGCTGGGCCAGGGGCACCGTCCGGGAGGCCACCGCCTGCAGGAGCGGGTGGGTCAGGTGCCGGGCGTTCTCCGCCAGGTACGCGGCCTCGGCCGGCTGCACGGTGGCCACCAGCAGGGTGTTCCCCAGGACCTCGCCCTCCGGGATCGGCTCGGGGACGACGAAGACGCTGGGGAAGACCGTCGCCGCCGTGGCCGCCAGGGCCCGGACCAGGCGGTCGTCCTCGCCCGCGCGGGCCACGTTCACCGCCAGGACCCCATCCTCCGTCAGGTGCTCCCGCGCGATCTGGAAGAACTCCCGCGTCGTCAGGTGGAAGGGAATGTAGGGAGGGCGGTAGGCGTCCACGGCGACCACATTGTAGCGGCGGGGGCTGCGGGCCAGGAACCACCGCCCGTCCGCGGCGTAGGCGTGCACGTTGGGCTGGCGCAGGGCAAAGTAGGCCCGCCCCACCTCCAGGATGCGCGGGTCCAGTTCCGCCCCGTCTATCCAGATGGGGCCGTAGACGCGGGTGTACAGGTCGGCCACCGTGCCGCCGGCCAGCCCGATGAGGCACAGGCTCTGGACGCGGCCTGCCTCGTAGGGCGGCGGGTTGAAGAAGGGGGCGATGAGGAAGTAGTCAAAGATGGCCTCGGTCAGGGGCGCACGGGGGTTGTAGACGGAGTGGACCCCCTGGCCTTCGTTCAGTTTCAGGAGGATGTCGTCGCCTCGCTGCACCACCTGGATGTAGTTGTAGGCCGACTCGGTCTCCAGAAGCAGGGCCTCGTCCGGCTTGATGGGCCGATCCCGGGCAGCCCAGGCCAGGGCGAGCACGGCCAGGGGGACCCCCAGGTAGAGCCACATCCGCCGCAGCCGGGCCCGCCACATCCCCACGAAAGCCACCCCCCACAGCACCAGCGCCAGGGTCCAGAAGGTCCAGCGGGTCCCCACGGTGGGGATGAGGACGAGGACGGGCAGGAACGTCCCCAGGATGCTCCCCAGGGTGGAGAGGGCGTAGATGCGCCCGGCCACGCGGCCGGGACCCTCTCGCCGGCGCACCTCCAGGCCGATGGCGAAGGGGGAGACGGCCCCAAGCAGGGTGACCGGCACGGAGAAGAGGGCCAGCACCCCCAAGAGGGAACCGCCCAGGAGGGCCCAGTCGTAGTCGGCGAACCCTCCGATGGCCAGCCGCAGGACCGGAGGGGCCAGGGCCGGCACCAGGCCGATGCCCAGGGCAGCCCAGGCGGCCATCTCGTAGAGGCGGTCCTCCCGGGGCATGCGGTCCACCAGCCAGCCCCCCAGGACGTACCCGGCGGAGAGGTAGAGGAGGATGAGCCCGATGAGGTTGGCCCACACGATGAGGGAATTGCCGAAGTAGGGGTCCAGGAGGCGCGCCGCGGCCATCTCCACGGCCAGGCCGCTCATCCCGGCGACGAACACCAGAAGGTAGAGCACCGTCCCTCCTCTGCCCAGGCCCTCCCCCTGCGCCTCACCCGCCGAAGCGCTCCTCCTTCCAGGGATCGCCGTGCATGTGGTAGCCGTACTGCTCCCAGAAGCCCGGCCGGTCCTCGGCCATGAACTCCAGCCCCCGCACCCACTTGGCGCTCTTCCAGAAGTAGAGGTGGGGGACCACCAGCCGCAGGGGGTAGCCGTGCTCCGGGGCGAGAGGGGCATCGTTGTACCGCCAGGCGAAGAGCACGTCCTCCCGCAGCAGGTCCTCCAGGGGGAGGTTGGTCGTGAAGCCGGCTTCGGCGTGGACCATGACGTAGCGCGCCTCCGGCAGGGGGCGGATGTGCCGCATGAGTTCCAGGAAGGGCACCCCCTCCCAGACTGTGTCCAACTTGCTCCAGCGGGTCACGCAGTGCACGTCCACCACCACCCGCCGCGTCGGCAGGCGGGTGAACTCCTCGTAGGTCCAGCGGCGCTCCTCTTCCACCAGGCCGAAGACGCGGAAGTCCCAGCGCGCCAGGTCCACCCGAGGGACGCTCCCGTAGTGGAGGACGGGGAGGTGCTCCACCACGTACTGGCCCGGGGGGACGCGCGGCCGTGCTCCTGCCTTGTCGGCCTCCCGCCGCGGGGAAAACTTGGCCCGCAGCCTCTGGACGCGGCTTTCAGGGTCTCGGTTTGTCATGGGTATCCTCCTCGTCAGGGCAGGGCTCCTTCTCGTACAGGTACGCGCCGGCCACCTGCACCAGCCGGAACCGTCCGTACTGGCGCGCGAGGGATTCCGCGGCGGCCACCGTCAGGTACCCCGGCACGCTCAGCACCGCGTGGAACCCCTCCAAAGTCCTCGCGATGGCGCTGGGCGAGAAATAAATAAATACGTTGCGGCACAGGATGGCATCCACCGGGGCCATGCGGGCCACGCCTTCGGGGTCCAGGAGGTTGAGGTACCGGAACGAGACGGCGCGGGCGACCTCCTCCCGCAGGCGGTAGCGCCTTCCCCCCTCCTCGGCCACGAAGTAGCGCTCCTGGAGGTCCTGCGGCAGGTCGCGCAGGGCGCGCGGGGTGTAGCGCGCGGCCCGGGCCTCCTGAAGGCAGGCCAGGTTGACGTCCGTGCCGATGATTTCCACGCTCCGCGGCCGCAAGAGGCCGGCCTCCTGAAGGGCGATGGCCAAGGAGTAGGGCTCCTCGCCGCAGGCGCACCCGGCGCTCCAGAGGCGCACGGGGCGCCCACGGTGCTGGCGGAGGAGCGCGGGGACCACCTCCTGCACCAGGGCCAGGACGGGCCCCATCTCCCGCCAGAAGCGGCTCTCGCGCACCGCCAGCGCGTCCACCACCCGCTGCCACGCGGCCCCCTCGGTGGGCTCCCCCCGCAGGAAGTGGGCATAGGCGAGGAAAGAGGGAGCGCCTTGCTCCCTGGCCAGGGGGGCCAGTTTGCGCGCCAGGTGGTCGCGCCTCTCGGGCTTGAAGCGGAGGCCGATGCGCTCGCTGATGAGGGACTCCAGGAGCGCGAGGCCCGTTGTAGCGATCTCCTCCGGGGGAGCCCCGGCCACGGCATCCCGCATGACAACCCTGCTCGGCAGAGCGGACCGGCCGTACCTCCCAAGGCCAGAAGCCTCCTTACGGCCGGTCGGCCCTGCTCACTTCTTCCGCTTCTTCTTGTGTTTCGCCGCCTTGGGGGAGGGCTTCTGGGAGGCGGCGGGGGCGGCGACGGCCTCCCTGGGAGCCTGCCCGCCCACGCGCCCGGCCTGCAGGTCCTCCTGCATGTGGCAGTGTTTGTACTTCTTGCCGCTGCCGCACCAGCACGGGTCGTTGCGCCCGGGCCTCTCCTTGGCCGCGGACCGGGCCGGAGCCTGCGGGGCCGGCGCTTCGGCCCCGGGCCGCACGGCCCGCATGGGCCGCCGGACCGGCTGCGCCACGATCCCCACGTGGAAGATGTTGCGGGCGATCTCGCTCTGGATGGCGGCCAGCAGGTCTTCGTACATGGCGTGGGCCTCCCGCTTGTAGGCCACCAGGGGGTTCTCCTGGGCGAAGGCCCGCAGCCCGATCCCCTCCCGCAGGGAATCCAGGTCCGTCAGGTGGCGCACCCAGAGGTTGTCCACCGTGCGGAGCATCACCATGCGGTCCCGCTGGAGGGCCATGGCCTCCGCGAAAGCCTGCTGGACCTGTGCCCGCCGCTCCCGGTCCAGGGCGAGGAGGGACCGCTTCTCCATTTCCTGGGTGGACTCCAGGCCCAGCCGCCGGAGGACGGCATCGTAGAGGGCCCGCTCCAGGGGGAGGCTGCTGGCCCTGAGGTCGGCCAGGGTGCGCCCCTGCTGGGCCAGGCTCTGGAAGACATCCAGCCCGATCCGCTCGGCTGTCTGGTCGTAGGCCTCTTCCGCCAGACGGTGGAGGTCCTCCACAACCTCGTCCTGGTGCATCTGGCCCCAGCGCGCCGGGGCGTCCTCGGGCAGGTTGGGCAGGATGAAGCGGGTCGCCGTGGCCAGCCCTTCCAGGTCCCACTCCTCCCGGTCCCGGCCGCCGAGGTACGAGGCCACCAGCGCTTCCAGTTCCGCGTCCACCATGCCCAGCACGGTGGGACGCAGGGTGGGTTCCGTCAGGATCTGGCGCCGCTGGGCGTAGATGACCTCCCGCTGCTTGTTGACCACGTCGTCGTACTCCAGGACGTGCTTGCGGAGGTCAAAGTTGTACCCTTCCATCTTGATCTGGGCCTGCTCAATGGACTTGGTGACGAGGGGATGCTCAATGGGCATATCCTCTTCCACCCACACCTTGTCCATGAGGCCCATGGCGGCCCCCATGCGGCGCATCAGGTCGTCTTCCAGGGAGACGTAGAAGCGGGAGGAGCCGGGGTCGCCCTGGCGGCCGGCACGGCCGCGCAACTGGTTGTCAATGCGCCGTGCCTCGTGGCGCTCCGTGCCCAGGACGTGCAGGCCCCCCAGGGCCACGACCTTCTTGCGGTCCTCCTCGCAGATGGCCTTGGCCTCGGCCAACGCGGCCTCCCACTCCTCCTTGGTGACCGCCGTCAGGTCCACGCCCCGCTTGCGGAGCATCTCCCGGGCCAGGCCCTCGGGGTTGCCGCCCAGGAGGATGTCCACGCCGCGGCCAGCCATGTTGGTGGCGATGGTCACGGCTCCAGAGCGGCCGGCCTGGGCGATGATGGCCGCTTCTTTCTCGTGGTGCTTGGCGTTGAGGACCTGGTGGGGGATGCCCCGCCGCCGGAGCATCTCGGAGAGGCGCTCGGACTTCTCAATGGAGATGGTGCCCACGAGGACCGGCCGGCCCTGCTCGTACAGGTGGGCGATCTCCTCCACCACGGCGCGGAACTTGGCCGCCTCGGTCTTGTAGACCACGTCGGGGTAGTCTATGCGGATCATCGGCTTGTGGGTGGGGATGACCACCACCTCCAGGCCGTAGATCTTGTGCAGTTCCTCGGCCTCGGTGGCCGCGGTGCCGGTCATGCCGGCCAGTTTGCGGTACATGCGGAAGTAGTTCTGGAAGGTGATGGTGGCGAGGGTCAGGCTCTCCCGCTGCACCCGCACCCCCTCTTTGGCCTCAATGGCCTGGTGGAGGCCCTCGGAGTAGCGCCGGCCGTACATCAGGCGGCCGGTGAACTCGTCCACGATGATGACTTCGCCGTCCTTGACGATGTAGTCCCGGTCCCGCTGGTAGAGGACGTGGGCCCGGAGGGCGTTGTCCAGGTAGGGGACCAGTTGGTGGTGTTCCGGAGAGTAGAGGTTGTCAATCCCCAGCCACCGCTCCACCTTGTTGATGCCGGACTCGGTGAGGGTGACGACGCGCATCTTTTCGTCTACGGTGTAGTCCTCTTCTGGCCGCAGCCGGGGCACCAACTGGGCGAACTTCTGGTAGGTGTCGGCCGATTCCTCCGCCGGCCCGGAGATGATGAGGGGCGTCCGGGCCTCGTCAATGAGGATGTTGTCCACCTCGTCTATGATGGCGTAGTTCAGTTCCCGCTGGACGCACTCCGAGAGGTCCCAGACCATGTTGTCCCGCAGGTAGTCAAAGCCGAACTCGTTGTTGGTGCCGTAGGTGATGTCGGCGAGGTAGGCTTCCCGGCGGGTGCAGGGGCGCAGGTGTTGGTAGCGGTCGTCGCTGGCCTGGTAGGCCGGGTCGTAGAGGAAGGAGCCGCGGTTGGGGTCGGCGGCGGCCGACTGGATGACCCCCACGGAGACGCCCATGAAGTGGTAGATGGGCCCCATCCACTGGACGCCGAACTTGGAGAGGTAGTCGTTGGGAGTGACCAGGTGCACGCCGCGCCCGGTGAGGGAGTTGAGGTAGAGGGGCAGGGTGGCGACGAGGGTCTTGCCCTCGCCGGTCTTCATCTCAGCCACCTTGCCCTGGTGCAGCACGATGCCGCCGATGATCTGCACGTCAAAGTGGCGCATGTTGAGGGTGCGCCGGGCTGCTTCCCGCACCGCGGCGTAGGCCTCCGGGAGGAGTTCGTCCAGGATGGCGTTCTCCTCCTGCCGCAGGCGGGCATCCGCCCGGCGGATCTCCTCCTGGAGGCGGTCCTGGGTGGCTCCATCCCAGGCCTGCGCGCTCTGGGCCTGGAGGTCTTCCAGCCGGCGGCGCAGGTCGGCGGTGCGCTGGCGGATCGTCTGCCGGAACTCCTCCGTGAGGCGCGGGAAGGCATCGTCGGGCAGAGCGCTGTATTTTGCTTCCAGGCTGTTGATCTTCTCCACCAGAGGCTGCAGGCGTTGGAGTTCCTTCTCGTTGGAATCGCCCACAACCTTGGCCAGCAACCCTTTCAACATGGTCCACGGGCTCCTCGCGGGGGCTGGTGCTCGCCAGCCTCCCACAGCGAGATGGCAGGCTCTGGGGCCTGCTCTCCTTTGCATTATACACGAAAAAGGGGGAGAGGGAAAACGCCCCGCCCCCGACGCGGGAAGGGCCATTGGGAAGCCAGGTGGCCTGCCCCTGGCGTTCGTGCCTTTATGGGCGAAGTCCCTCGGGGAAGTTTTGTTAAAATTCCAGCAACCTATTGACTCTGGGCTCTTTCCGTGCTATAATAAGGGCGCAATTGGCCCCGCCATCGCGTTCAGGGCTTTGGCGGGCGTGTTTGTGTCTGGCCTGGATGCGCGCCTGGGAGGGAGAAGCCCTGTACCGGCCGCGGCTTCCGGGCCGCATTATCCTACACCAAGGTTCCGAGGGGTCGGTTGGAGGATATGAGCGAGACGACTGTGCAGATGTCATCTCTGGAGAGCCTCTTGGAGAAGGCTTCTAGCCAGGGATACCTCACCATAGATGACATCCTGGAAGTGTACCCAGAGGCCGAGGAGGACCTGGCCCAACTGGAGGAACTGTTCATCTACCTGCAGAACCACGACATCCCCGTGTACGGGGATGAGGAAGAGGCGGAGCAGGAGATGCGCGCGCGGGCCGGCGGCCGGCATGAGGACAACGGAGAGGAAACCCTGGAGGAAGAACTGGACCTGAGCGACCTGCCGGCCACGGACCCCATCAGCCTGTACTTCCACGAGATGGGCCGCGTGCCGCTCCTGACACCGGAAGAGGAGCAGGAACTGGCCAAGACGCTGGAGCGAGGGCGCCGGGCCGAAAAGCGCCTCGCCAAGGATGGCCACGACCCGGTGGAACGGGAGAAACTCCTGGAGGAGGTCCGCAAGGGCCAGGAGGCGCGGGAAAAACTCATCCGCGCCAACACCCGGCTCGTGGTCAGCGTGGCCAAACGGTACGTGGGCCAGGGGGTCCCCCTGCCGGACCTGATCCAAGAGGGCAACCTGGGGCTCATGCGGGCCGTGAACAAGTTTGACTACCGGCGCGGGTACAAGTTCAGCACCTACGCCACCTGGTGGATCCGCCAGGCCGTGAGCCGTGCCGTCTCCGACCAGGGGCGGACCATCCGCCTGCCGGTGCACATGGGCGATAGCATCCGGCGCCTGTACCGCACCATCCACCAACTGGAGCAGGAGTGGGGGCGTCCGCCCACGCCGGAGGAGATCGCCGAGGCCATGGACCTGGACCCGCGGCGCGTGCGCTGGATGCTGCGCGTCTCCCGGCACCCCCTTTCCCTGGAACAGCCGGTGGGCGAGGAAGAGGATAGCGAACTCGGCAGTTTCATTGAGGATGACGATTCCACCCCGCCCCCAGAGGCGGCCGACCAGACGCTCCTGCGGGAGAAACTGGAGGAACTCCTGGACACCCTCTCGCCCCGGGAGGCGCGGATCCTGCGCCTCCGCTTCGGGCTGCAGGACGGCCACTACTACACCCTGGAAGAGGTGGGCAAGAAGTTCGGCCTGACGCGGGAGCGCATCCGCCAGATTGAGGCCCAGGCGCTGAACCGCCTGCGCCATCCGCGCCGGAGCCGGCAACTCAAGGATTACCTGTCCTGAGGGCCGGCCCTCAGTACTGGACCACAATAAAAAATTCCGTTTTCGGCCGTGCAGGTCACGGTTGCATCTCATAGTAGAGGCGCACGGCCGTGCGCCCCTACTCAGGATTACATATCGTCAAGAACCACCGTGGCGTAGTACT
>DAOTYM010000318.1:0-7967 GCA_034434775.1 Anaerolineae bacterium
CCCAGGGCCCTCCCCCTCCCCTCCCGCCGCCAGAGGAGCCAGGCCACAGCCCCGGGCAGGGCCAGCGCCAGGGAGAGGTGGTTCCCCAGCCCCACCCCAGCCACAAGCCCCGCCCCGGCGAGCCAGAGAAGGGCACGCCTGGCCCCATCGGCCCGCCACAGGAGGGACCAGAAAGCCACGAAGAAGAGGGCATGGAGGGTGTAGACCTCGGTGACGGTGGCCTGGCCCCACAGGGTCGGCATGGCCGCAGCCAGGAGCCCGCCCAGGAAGGCGGTGAGGCGGGGGTGGGCGCTCCCCTCCCGACGCAGGCAGCGCGTCAGGAGGCTGGCGAAGAGGGCCACGGCCAGGGCCCCACCCAAGGCGGAGAAGGCGTTCCCCCGGCGGGCCAGGTCGCTCCCCAGGGGCAGGCGGGTCCAGAGGTGGAGGAGCAGGAGGTAGGCCGGGTAGCCCGGCGGGTGGGCGATGCCCAGGGTCTGGGCCGCGGCCAGGAGTTCGCCCCCGTCGGCGCTGTCGTGGGCCCAGGTGAGGGAGGGCGCGGCGGTGGTCAGGTAGAGGCCCAGGGCCAGGGAACCGGAGGCCAGGGCCGGCCAGCCTCCCCACGCCACCAGCCGCTCCAAGCCCCTCGGCACCGCACCCCCTCCCCAACGGCGCAGGCCACGCCCAAGGCGTGACCCGCCAGCGCCGCTCCCTCCCCCTCCCTTCACCGTCGCCACCCGGAAGCCGTAAGGGGGAGGAACGCCTGGTCCCGCCACACCCAGACCTCCCGCTCCAGCCGGTTGTCCCCCTCGTCCCCCTCCACGAAGCGGTCCTCGGGGTCCAGGGTGGCCCGCACCCGGTGCCGGCCGGGCTCGGCTGCGGGCCAGGACGCCTCCACAAGGCGCGCTTCACCGGCGAGGAGCACGCCCGTCCCGACACAGGCCAGGGGAACCTCGGGCGGCCCCAGGTCGGCAAAGCAGACCTCGGCCTCCCGCACCCCCACGTCGGAGGCGTTCCGCACCGCGGCTCTGAGGGTCACCGCCGCTGTCTCCCCCGGCCCGGCCACCGGGCGCGGGGGGAGCACCTCCAGCCCCTCCAGAGCCAGGTTGACCTGGATGCGGCGGGAGAGGGTGTTGTTGCCCTCGTCCGACTCGGGGATGGCGCCCGCGGGGTCCACCCAGCAGAAGACCTCCCGAGGCCCCCGCACCCGCACCGTCCAGGTCGCCGTGGCCTGCCGGGCCCCGCCGTAGCGGACCGGCAGCCCCTCCACCAGCGCCACGCCGATGGAGGGCGCGCCCTGGTCTGGGGGGCCATCGTACCAGCGCACCCGGAAGGGCCGTTCCAGGGGGACGTTCCCGCGGTTCTCCACCGTGGCCGTGAGGACCAGGGTGGCCGGCTCCCCGTAGAACCAGGGGCCTGTGGGGGCCAGGTCCAGGGCCGTGGGGACCAGGTCCACGTAGTCCACCCAGCGGGCAGCGGCGTAGGCCGCGAACTCCTCCCCCAGGGGGAGCAACTGTCCCGTGGCGGGGTCGGCCAGGGCGCTCCAGGTGGTCCCCCACTCAAAGGAGCGGTCGTCCAGGCTGTACCAGGCCCACTGCTGCACCAGGCGGCCGCCGTCGGCCGGGCAGCCGATGGCCGGGTCCGTGGCGGAGGAGAAGTAGTTGAAGGTGGCCAGCATGAAGTCCCGCACCCGGGGGTAGGGGTAGCCCAGTTCTTCGGGGAAGAGGATGCCGTACTCCGAGACGATGAGGGGCTTGTCCCGCTGGCCGTGGTCCCGCATCCAGGTGCGGAACCGGACGATCTGCTCGGCGAAGTAGTCCAGGCGGTCGTGGTCGTTCAGGCCGTAGAGCCTCCCCTCCCGAGCGGGGATGCCCGGCGGGATGCCGCAGCCCCAGGACCCGGCCTTCTCCTGGAGGATGAAGTTGTGGACGTTCCAGATGTCCACCGGCATGGGCGTGCCGTAGAGGTCCAGGTAGGCCTGCCAGACGCGGTCCAGCCACTGCATGCGCAGGGGGGTAGCCTGGACCACGCCGCCGATGGCCACCCGGGCGGTGGGGTCGGCGGCCTTGAGGACGGCGTAGAGGTCGTGGTAGACCTGGGCGTACTCCTCGGGGAGCAGGCAGTCCTGGTTGCTGTAGCAGCAGTCGGGTTCGTTGCCCACCAGCCACAGGGAGCCCGGGTTAGCCCGGGCCGCCTGGGCAAGCCACCCCGGGTCGGGGCGACGGGCCCGGTCGGTCCGCAGGACCTGGGCGTAGTGGAGGCCGGCGGGGTGGACTGTGTCCGCTGCAGCCCCCCAGTTGACGTACCAGCCGGCGCGGAGGAGGGCCACGGGGAAGTCGGTGATGCGGGTGATGACGCCGAACCCCAGGCGGTCGGTGGGGGAGGGGTAGAGGGGGACAGGGCCGTCGGCGCGGGCCGGCAGGGCCAGGAGCGCCAGGCCCAGGAAGATCGCAGCCCACACCCCTGCCCGTGCAACGCGCCTCATCCTGTTTCTCCTCCTCTGGCTCCCTGCGCCAGGTACCCCAGCCGCTCCCCAGCGGCCAGGAGCCGCTCCACCGCCTCCGGCGACCGCGCCTCAGCGTAGATGCGCAGGACCGGCTCCGTCCCCGAGGGCCGGATGAGGAGCCAACTCCCATCTGCCAGGCGGTACTTCACCCCGTCCAGGTGGCTCACCTCCCGCACCTCCTGCCCCTGCAGAGTGGCCGGCGCCCCCTCCACCAGCCGCCGCGTCAGCACCTCCCGGGACGTGGGGAAGATGGGGACGTCCCGCCGGGCGTACCACCACTGTCCCACCTCCGCCGCCAGACCCTCCAGGGCCTCCTCCAGAGACACCCCCTTCCTCCCCAGGATCTCCAGCACGAGGAGCCCCATCAGGATGCCATCCCCCTCGGGGATGTGGCCGCGGATGCTCATCCCGCCCGACTCCTCCCCTCCGATGAGGACCTCCTCCCGCTCCATCCAGGCCCGGATGTGGTGGAACCCCACCGGCGTCTCCCGCACCGGCAGGCCGTAGCGCCCGGCCAAGGCGTCCACCCGGCAGGTGGTGGAGAGGGTCTTCACCACCGACCCCTGCCACCCCCGCTCCCCCGCCAGGTAGTGGAGGGCCAGGGCGAAGATGCAGTGGGGGTCCACGAAGCGCCCCTGGCCGTCCACCGCCCCGATGCGGTCGGCGTCGCCATCCAGGGCCAGGCCCACGTCCCACCCCCCGCCCATCAGACGGGCGCTCAGCGCCCCCAGGTTGCGGGCGATGGGCTCCGGGTGCAGGCCCCCGAACCCCGGGTTCATCTCCCCGTGCAGTTCTTCCACCGGGAGGCCCAGCCCCTTCAGGAGGCCCGCCAGACACCCCCGGCCGGAGCCGTACATGGGGTCCACCACCACCCGCAGGCCGCTTGCGGCCACTGCCTCCAGGTCCACCAAGCGCCCCAGGTGGTCCAGGTAGGCCGGCAGGGGGTCAAAGCGCTGGATGCGCCCCCTCTGCACCGCCCAGGTGAAGTCCTCCAGGCGCGGGGGGCGGCCCTCGGCCTGGTTGCGCTGGAGGATCTCCTCCACCCGGCGTCCCTCTTCGGCCCCCGCTGGGCCGCCACAGGGGAGTTTGAGTTTGAAGCCGTTGTAGCGGGGCGGGTTGTGGCTGGCGGTGATCATGACGCCGCCCGCCGCGCCCAGGTCCCGCACGGCGTGGGAGAGGGCCGGGGTGGGGACGTCAGCCTTGGTGAGGAAGACGCGGATGCCGTTCCCCGCAAGGACCCGGGCCACCTCCATGGCGTAGCGGTCGGAGAGGAAGCGGGTATCAAACCCCACCGCCATGCAGGGGTCCGCGTTGCCAGCCGCCTCGTGCACCCAGTCGGCCACCGCCTGGGCCACCAGGCGCACGTTGGCAAAGGTGAACTCCTCGCTGATGACGGCCCGCCAGCCGTCCGTGCCGAACTGGATCGCCATCGCTCTGCCATCTCCCATGGTCTGCGAAGTGCTCCCACCCGGAGCCTTGCAAAGGAGTGCAAGCGTGCACTGTGAAGAGCCCTGCCTCGCCGAAAGGCCGAAAGGATGGTTGCTACCCTTCCTGCGCCGTGCTATAATCCCTCCCAGGTCGGGGACCGCAAGAACCACCGCAAGGCCGCAAAGCCAGGAGGCTGTGAACCATGGACGAGCCTGCCCCCCAGAAAGGGTGCCGCGGGTGCGGCGTCGCCTCGCTCATCCTCCTCGGCCTGCTCATCCTGGCCCTGGTCTGGGCCGTCCCCCGGGGCGTGCGCCTCGTCCAGGCCCTCCTACGCCTCCAGCGCACCGCGCAGCAGGCCCAGGCCCTCGTGCAGGAAGGGGGGTTCCCCACAGACCAGGCCTCCTTGCGCCAAGCCCTGGACCTCGTCCGCGCCGCACGCCAGGACCTGGACACCGCCCAGGAAGCGGCCGGCCCCTTGCTCGCGGTGGCTCCCCACCTGGGCTGGGTGCCTCGGTGGGGAGGCGACCTCACGCAGGCCCCCCACCTCCTGGAGATGGGCCGGCAACTCCTCCACGCCGCAGACGCCCTGGTCCCCCTGAGCGATGCGCTCCTGGAGCTCCAGGAGCAGGGCTCCCTCTCGTTGGACGCACTCCTGCCCCTTTTGGTCACGCACCGGCCGGCGCTGGCGCAGGCCGCGGCAGCGGCCGAGGCCGCCCTCGCCGCGCGGGAGGCCATCTCGGAGGCATCCCTCTCGCCCCGGGTGCGGTCGCTCCTGGCACGGGCCGACCTGTACCTGCCCCTCCTGGGCGAAGGGCTGGCCCTCGCCGAGGCCGCCCCAGACCTCCTGGGGGCTGGAGGCGAACGCCGCTACCTCCTCCTGGCCCAGAACGCCGACGAACTGCGGGCCACCGGCGGCTTCATCAGTGGCGTCGGCCTCCTCACGGTGCAGGATGGGAAGGTCACGGGCCTCGCCTTCACCGACAGTTACGCCGTGGACGACCTGACCAAGCCCCACCCAGCCCCGCCGCCGGCCCTCAGCCGGTACATGCTGGGGGCTGGCATCTTGGTCCTGCGGGACGTGAACTGGTGGCCCGACTTCCCCACGGTAGCCCAGGCGGCGGAGGCCCTCTACGAACTGGACCGGGGCGTCGTCACCCACGGCGTGGTGGCTGCGGACCTGGAGGCCCTGCGGCAGGTCCTGGAAGTCCTCGGGCCCATCCCCTTGCCCGGCTATGGCGAGGCGGTGGACGCCGCCAACCTCATCCCCTTCCTCAAGACCTACTGGGCGGCTCCCAAAGAGGCTCCCTCTCTCGGAGAGAAGCCCTGGCAGGAATGGTGGCAGCACCGCAAGGACGTCATGGGGGACGTCCTGGGGGCCGTGTTCCTGCGCCTCAGCACCGGCGAGGTGGACTGGCCCGCCCTCCTGCGCGCCGTCCTGAGCGCGCTGGAGGAGAAGCACATCCTCCTCTACGTGAACCACCCCCAGGCCCAAGCCGTCCTGGCCCGCCGGGGCTGGGATGGGGCCCTCTCGCCCCCTGCCCAGGGCGACTACCTGATGGTGGTGGACACCAACGTCGGTTTCAACAAGGTCAACCCCCGCATCCAGGAAGCCATCACCTACACGGTCCGCCTGGACGGGGCGGGCGGGGCCGAGGCCGAACTGACGGTGCGCTACGTGCACGGGGCCACCAAGCCCATCACCACCTGCGTCCAGGAGGCCCGCTACGGCGACTCCTACGACGAGATGCAGGAGCGCTGTTACTGGGACTACCTGCGGGTCCTGGTCCCGCCCGGCGTGGAAGTCCTCGGCCACGAGGGGCTGGAGGAAGGGACCTTTGAGGTCCTGCGGGAGGACCGGCGCTACGAGACCCTGAGCGGCCTCCTCGTCCTCAAGCCGCAGGAGGAGCGGATCGTCCGGCTCGTCTACCGCCTGCCAGCCGGGCGCATCGCCCCGGGAGCCTACCGCCTCTGGGTGCAGAAGCAGGCCGGCACCCATGCCCTCCCCTTCACCCTTCAGGTGTACCGCCCCGACGGGACGCCCCTCTGCCCCGAACCGCTGCGGGCCCGGCTGCGCACGGACCTGACCCTCACCTGCCCTCCTGGTCCGTGACCTCTCGCCAGGCCTCCCGCCAGCGGGGCCAGAGGTGCCCCACGTACCCGAGCCCCCACAGGCCCCCCAAGGCCAGGGGCACGAGCACCACCAGGTGCAGGAGGATGCCGTACCCCAGGGCCTCCTCCCGGCCCACGCCGAAGGGGGCGAGCGCCGCCAGGCAGAGGACCTGGAACACCCCCACCTGCCCCGGTGGCTGGGGGACAGCGCGGCCCAGGTAGAGCACGGCGAGGACCAGCGCCGCCGCGACGCCCCCCAGGGGAAGCCCCAGGGCCCGGAAGGCCAGGGCGTTCGTCAGCCCGCCCAAGCACCAGACCGGCAGGGTCCAGGCCCAGGGGGCCCAGGCCCGCCAGCACCCCCTGAGGCCAGCCCGCAGGCCCGGCAGGAATTCCTCCCGCGCCAAGAGGGCCTGCAGGGGGCGCCACGGGACCGCCCGCTCCACGGGAGCCAGGCCCAGGACGAGGAGGCCCGCCAGGACCCCGAGGAAGCCCAGCCCGAATCCCAGGCCCCCGGCCCGCAGCCACGGCGGGAAGGGGACGAAGGGCAGGAGCCCCCCGAGGAGGGCGAGAAGCACGAGGCTATCCATGGCCTTCTCCACGAGGACCGTCCCCGCGGCCTCGCCGTAGGCCCCCTGCGCCCGCCCCAGGAGGAGGGCCCGCGCCCCATCCCCCAGGTGGGCTGGCAAGGTCTGGTTGAGGAGGAGGCCTGCCCATTCCATGGCCAGGAAGGCCCTGACCCCCACCTGTCTCCCGCTGCTGCCAGCCAGAGTCCGCCAGCGCAGCGCCTTGGCCGCCAACGTGCCCCCGGAGCAGGCCAGGGCCGCCACGGCCCAGGGCACCTGGAGGCCCCTCAAGGCCGCAGCCACCCCTGCCCAGTCCAGCCCCTGCAGGAGGGCCCAGGAGGCCACGCCCCCCACGAGGAGCCCCGGCACCCAGCGCAGCCAAGCCTCCCTCACGGCAGGGGATGTGCGCCCCCCGTCACCGGCAGGGCCCCCGGCGGCAGGGCCACGTACACCGCCTCCGAGACGAGCCGGCCCCCCGCCCATGCCAGTTCCGCCCAGGCCTCCAGCACAGCCCCCAGGGGCACCTCTCGGCCCACCTGCACCTGGAACCCGAGCGCCACCTCCTGCCCAGGAGCCAGGTCCCCCAGGGGGACGACGGCCCCTTCCTCCGTCACCTCCACGGGCGTGCCGACTGGCTCCACCCCCAGGAGGGTGAGGACCCTGGGGAGGTAGAGGGCAAGCCGGGCCTGGCTCGCCGCCCCCTCGCCGGCGTTCCCCACCGTGGCCCGGTAGCGGAAGGTCCCGCCGGGCAGGACGCCCTTCGCATCCGCCTCCAGGTGGAGGTAGGGGGCGGGGCCGCCCGGCACCGGCTGGGCCGGCGTGGGCCGGGGCGGCGCGGGCGTGGGGGGCCGCACCGGCGTCGCCGTGGGGACCGTCTGGTGGGCGGCATCCTGCCCCGGCTGGGCCCAGGCCCCCTGGGCCGAGGCCAGAAGCCCCAGGGCCAGGCAGCCCAGAACCGCCCATACGAAGGCACTCCGTCTCTTGCCCATGCTTCTCCTCCTGCCACCCTACAACGTCTGGGGCCGGTCCACCTTGGCCTCAGGCACCTCCTGCCCCGGCCTGGGGTCCCGGCGGCGAACGACAGCGCGGAAGGCAAGCCCCAGGACCCCGCAGGCCAGGCCCCACCCCAGGGCCAGGGCCCGCACCGCCACGAAGGGGAGCACCAGCGGCCCGAGGGCAGGGTCCCGCTGCCGCACGAAGCGGAGGAAGGGGACCGCCGAGGCGACGAAGGCCACTGCAGCACCTCCGGCAGCCACCCCAGCCCACGGCCAGAAGGGGGCGAGGACCAGCCCCAGCACCGCCACCCCTGCCAGCCCCACCTGCCAGCGCACCACAGGCGGGGTGTGGGTGTCCCCAGCCACCCGCTGGGGGTGCCGCCAGAGGAC
>DAOTYM010000319.1:0-10588 GCA_034434775.1 Anaerolineae bacterium
GGCCGCGGTGGTGGGCCTGAAAGAGCCGCTCTGGGGTGTGGCTGCGCTGCTGGTGACCCTCTATGTCATCGTCCGGACCCTGTGGAACATCGCCCAGGCGTAGGCAGAAAGGCCGCTCCCCGCTGGCTTGGGGCGGCCCGGCCCCGCCCCTCACTGGCGAGGAGAAGCGGGATGCCAGGGCCGGGCATCCCTTGCCCGCGCCCTGGCCCGAGGGTCCCGGTGGCGACGGGGCGCGGGGCTCAATCCCAATCGCCGATGGTGAAGCGGCGGCCCTGGGGCGCGTCGGGCATGCCCGGTGGGCTGGGCATCCCTGGCTGCCCCCAGACCTGCGGGGCCGCCCCAGAGGCAATGACCACCACCGGGGGAGCCGGGGCCTCGTCCTGCCCTTCGTTGCGCTGCGGGAGGGCCTGGCGCGCCAGCAAAAGGAAGGCCAGGACCCCCACCGGCAGGCTGACCAGGAAACCCGCCGCCGCCCCGAAGAAGAGGGCCAGGGCGTCCGGCTGGACCCGCTTGGCCACCAAGATGGCCACCACCGCGCACCCGCCGACAAAGAAGACCCACGCCACACGCTTCAACGTGCCCATCCATCTCCCTCCCCGGGCCAGAGGGGCAGTCCGTGGCCCTTGCAGCCTCGCCAGCCGCGCGGCTTGGACCCCCTGCCCGTGAGTGCACCTCCCCTGGAGAGGCCTTTTGGAACATTTGTTCTACTTGCGCCTGCATTGTACCGCAGGCGTGCCTGGTTGTCAAGCGCTGGCCTCCCGCACCCCAACCCCGGAGGGCGGGCATGCCGCGGGTAGGGGGACGGGGCATGCTGCTCGCCCTGGTGCTGGGGGCCTTCGCGCTGCGCGTCGGCCTGCTCCAGGGCCAGAGCCTGTGGCCGGACGAGGGGATCTCCTGGTCCCTGGCGGTGGACCCCCGGGCCCTCCCCCAGGCGGACCACCCGCCCCTGTACTTCCTGGTCCTCGGGGCGTGGATGCGCCTCGCCGGCGACTCCGTGCTGGCCCTGCGCTTCCTCTCCGTGGTGCCGGACGTGCTCCTGGTGGCGCTCCTCTGGCAGTGGGGGCGGCGGCTGGGCACGCCTGGCGCAGGAGCCCTGGCGGCGCTCGTGTGGGCCGTCTCCCCGCTGGCCGTGTGGTACGCCACGGAGGCGCGGGGGTACGCGTGGCTCGCCTTCCTCGGGGTCCTCTCCTCGTACCTGCTGCTGGCCGAAGGCCCGCCGGGCCTCTATTTCCTCGCCGGGGCCGCTGCCCTCCTCATCCACCCCTTCAGCGCGCTCCTCTTGGGGGGCCACGGCTGGCTCCTCTGGGTCCGGTGGCGGGAGGGGAGGCTTGAACGCCGCTGGCTTGCCGCCTGGCTCGCCCTGCCGCTGGCCCTGATCCCCTCGCTCCTGCAGATGGCGCGCCAGGTGGGCCAGCCGACCTACTGGCCCGGCACCTTCCAGCCGGGGGAGGCCTTCCTGCGGACCTTGGCCACCTGGGCTGCTGGCCCCTCGTGGGCCGCCCAGCCGGTGGCGCGGCAGGCCGGGGGCGTGCTCCTGGGGATGGCCGTGCTGGGCGCGCTCGCCTGGGCTACGCGTCGGGAGGGGCCGCCAGGGGAGGTGCGTCCAGCCTGGGTCCTGTGGGGCCTGCTGGCCTTCCCCCTCCTTGGAGCCGGGGCCCTCGCCTTCCTCTGGCCCAAGTACGCGCCGCGCTACCTCATGTTCCTCTTCCCCCTGCTCGCGTGGCTTGTGGCGGAAGGGCTGGCCTGGGCCCTCCGCTCCAGGCGCGCGCTGGCGTTGGGGGCGCTGGCCGTGGCAGCGGCTGTGGTCGCCTTTGACGGATGGGTCCTGGCCCGCACCGCCCAGGAACCGGCCCTGGAGCGGCCGGATTTCGCCCGCGCCCTGGCCTACGTGCGGAGGGAAGCCCGGCCGGACGATGCCCTCATCCTCGTGGGAGGGCACACCGAGCCCGTGGTCCGCTACTACCTGCGGGATGCGTTGCCCCTCTACCCCCTGCCGCCGGGGATGCTGGTGCAGGTGACGCATCCCCTCAACGCAAGCCAGGTCGCCGGCGTCCTGAACGGCGTGGCAGAGCGGCACCGGCGGGCCTGGTTGCTCCTCTGGCAGGAGGACCTGGCGGACCCCCTGCGGCTGACCCTGACCTACCTCTTGGGCGGCGCGCGCCGACATGAAGTCCAGGCCGAGTTTGAGCAGGTGGCCCTCCTCCTGTTCTCCTTCCCGCCCCGGGCCCGGTTTGACCCACGTCCCACAGGGCAATACCCGCTGGAGGTCCTCTTTGCCGAGGGCCTCTTGCTGCGGGGGTTTGACCTGACCCGCGATGGCTTCTGGTTTGAACGCCGCCAGACCGAACTCCAGGGGGGGCCGCCCTTCACCGCCGACTGGCCCTCCTTCCGCCAGGGGGAGCGCCTCTACGTAGCCCTCTACTGGAGCGTGGAAGGGCCTGTGGCCCGGGACTACACCGCCTTTGTCCAGGTGCTGGACGCCCAGGGCCGCGGGGTGGCCGGGGACGACCACACCCTGGGGGGCGACCTCTTCCCCGCCACCCGCTGGAGGCTGGGGGAGACCTACATCCAGTACCACACCCTGCCCCTGGCGGAGGACCTGCCCCCTGGCGAGTACACGGTGGTTGCCGGGCTGTACTGGCGCGGCGGAGACGGGGCCATCCACCGGGAGCCCCGCGCCGACGGCGGCGGGGAGCACGTAGTCCTGGGGAAGGTTCTGGTCTCGCCCTGAGCGCAAACCGCGGAAGGCGCCACCGATGCCGAGCCCCAGTTGGAACCGGTGGCCCAAGGAGTAGGGGCGCACGGCCGTGCGCCCTTGCTGGCCACCCCCCGCCTGGGCAGGGGCGATTCGTGAATTGCCCTACAGACCTCTCCTCATCCCCAGGGACAGGGGTGGGGTCCGGTAGGGGCGATTCGTGAATTGCCCCTACGGACTGCCTGTAGGGCCAGGGGGATGGGAGGGGTTGAACTTACGCCAAGGTGGGGCAGTGCAAGGCTCCCCGCGGCCTGGCGCGTTTTCTCTCCCTGCGGTATACTTGCTCCCGGAGCGTCCCAAGGCAGAACCCACAGGAGGTCCCATCCGTGCGCCCCAAATTCGCCCTGCTGTCCGACGACTTGGTGGAACGGATCATCGCCGAGGGGATGGCCCTGCTCATGGACCCCGGCGTGCGGGTCCACAACGAGGAGGCCCTGCGCCTCCTGGCCGAGGCTGGCGCCCAGGTGGACTTCGGGGCGCAGGTGGCCCGCATCCCCGAGCACCTCGTGCGCCAGGCCCTGGAACAGGCCCCCTCGGAGTTCTATCTCTACGACCTGGAGGGGAACCCGGCGGTCCACTACGGCGGCGATAGCGTCCAGTTTGACCCCGGCTCGGCCGCCATCACCCTCCTGGATGGGGAGACCGGGGAGCAGCGTCCCCCCGTCACCGCGGACTTCGTGCGCTTCGTCCAGTTGGTGGAAGTGCTGCCCCAACTGGATGCCCAGAGCACGGCCCTCATCTGCGCCGACGTGCCCCAGGAGATCGCCGACCTCTACCGCCTCTACCTGGCCCTGAACTACATGCGCAAGCCCATCGTCACCGGGGCCTTCCGCAAGGACACCTGGTGGGTGATGAAGGACCTCCTGGTGGCGGTGGCCGGGGGCGAACGGGAACTGGGGGAGCGGCCCATCGCCATCTTTGACGTCTGCCCCTCGCCACCCCTCCTCTGGAGCGACCTCACCTGCCAGAACCTGATAGACTGCGCCCGGCACCGCATCCCAGCGCAACTGGTCTCCATGCCCCTGGCTGGGGCCACGGCACCGGTCACCCTGGCCGCCGCGGTGGTGCAGCACACGGCGGAGAACCTGAGCGGCGTGGTCATCTGCCAACTGGCCCAGCCGGGCGCGCCCATCGTGTGGGGAGGCTCGCCGGCCGCCTTTGACATGCGGGAAGGGACGCCCCCCATGGGCGCGGTGGAGACCTGGATGATAGACTGCGCCTACGCCCAGGTGGGGAAGGCCCTCGGCCTTCCCACCCACGCCTACCTGGGCATGAGCGACGCCAAGGTCGTGGACGTCCAGTGCGGCCTGGAGTCGGCCGGGGGGACGTTCTTGGCGGCCCTGGCGGGGATCAACATGGTCTCCGGCGCGGGGATGCTGGACTTTGAGTCGTGCCAGAGCCTGGAGAAACTGGTGATAGACGCGGAGATCATCGGCATGGCCAAGCGGCTGGTGGCCGGCATCCAGGCCCGCGAGGACCCCATCGCCCTGGCCCTCATCCGCAGGCGGGGCCACCGCGCCGATTACCTCGCCCAGCCTCACACCCTGCAGTGGTTCCGCCAGGAACTGTACATCCCCTCGGAGGTCATAGACCGGGGCTCGCTGGACGCCTGGAAGCGGCGCGGGGCGAAGACGGCCTTGGAACGGGCGCGCGAGCGGGTGCGCCAACTGCTGGCCACCTACACGCCTCCGCCCCTCCCAGATGCGCTCCGCCGCGAACTGCGGGAGATCGCCACCGCGGCTGCCCGCCGTTTCGGCCTGGACCAACTGCCCACCCTGGAGGGAACATGAGCGACGAACTCCTGCGCCAGATCACGGAGAGCCTCGTGCAGGGGGACCCCGAGGCCACGGTGGACCTGACCCGACAGGCCCTCGCCGCGGGCCTGGAACCCCTGGCCATCCTCAACCAGGGCCTCATGCCCGGGATGCAGGTCGTGGGGGAGAAGTTCGCCTCGGGGGAGTACTTCCTGCCCCACCTGGTGGTGGCTGCCAGCGGCATGCAGGGCGCGATGGCCCTCCTGGAACCCGCCCTGCGCGCCCGCCAGCAGGCCGTCCAGAAGGCCGGGACGGTGGTCATCGGCACCGTGCGCGGCGACATCCACGAGATCGGCAAGTCCCTGGTGGCGACGATGCTCTCCGCCAGTGGCTTCCAGGTGGTGGACCTGGGGGTGGATGTGCCCACGGAGGCCTTCGTCGCCAAGGTCCAGGAGACGCAGGCCGACATCGTGGGCCTCTCGGCCCTGCTCACCACGACCATGGCTGTCCAGCGGGAGGTCATTGAGGCGCTGAAGGCAGCGGGGCTGCGGGAGCGGGTGCGGGTCATGGTGGGCGGCGCGCCGGTGAACCAGGAGTGGGCCGAGGCCATCGGGGCCGATGGCTATGCCGAAGACGCGGTCGGGGCGGTGGAACTGGCCAAGCGCCTCTTGGGGTAGGGGGTGACCCTGCTGGCCCGATCCCCTCAGCTTCCGGCTCTCTTCGCCAGGGCGATCAGGGAGGTTCCGATGGGCAGGTCCACCCAGCGCAGGAGGAGCGCTTCCAGGCGGCCCACCAGCGTCAGGGCGAGGTTGAGCGGCCCTGGCACCGGCTCCATCTCCACCTGGTAGGCGTCCTCGTCCAGGTGGGGCGAGGCCAGTTGAGGCTCGTAGCGCCCCCGCCGCAGGAGGATCAGCCCTGCGGCCAGGGGGAAGATGAAGAAGTTGTTGAAGGTCATCCGCCTCACGGCGAACCCGGCCGCCTCCAGTTTGGCCCGCAACTCCCCGGGGGCGTAGCGCCTGCGGTGCAGGTTCAGTTCGTCGTTGCGGCTCCAGAGCCACTGGAACGCCGGAGCGGTGACCACCAGCACACCCCCCGGCCGGAGGACCCGGCAGCACTCCCTGAGCACGGCCACGTCGTCATCGCAGTGCTCCACCGTGTCCAAGAGGGCTACCAGCCCGAAGGAGCCATCCTCAAAGGGCATGGCCGCGGCATCCCCCAGCCACACGCGGTAGCCCCGGGCACGGGCCACTTCCAGGGGCTTGGGGTTGTTGTCCAGCCCCACCACGGGGCCGTAGCGCCACAAGTGGTGGAACATGTTCCCCGCGCCGCACCCCACGTCCAGGACGGGGACGGGGCGGGCGTGGCCCAGTTCCCGGTCCAGGAGGGTGAGGAGGGCCCGCGTGCGGCTGGCGAACCACCAGTGCCGGTCCTCGGCGATCTCGCGGGGCAGGGATGGCTGGTACGGTGTGTCGGTCATGGCGTCGCCCGATCTCCCTCAGGGATGGAGGAAGCCTCGCCGCCTCCTGGAGGCCCATTTTACCCCAAGCCCTTTCCAGCGCAAAATGGGGGGCAAGGCGCGAGGCGCCGCCTTTGACATTGTCCCCCGTTCGTCTATAATGCCCGCGAGGCCATCTTCCGCCGCATCCATAGGCAAGGAGAGGGACGTGATCGGAGGCGAGACCTACACCGTGTACCCAGGCGTGGTCCTGGGCAAGGATGTCCGGATCGGGCCCTACGCAGTCCTGGGGCTCCCGGGCGAGGGGCAGGAGGGGGAGCTTCCCCAGACGGTCATCGGGGATGGGGCCCGCATCGGGGCCCACGCGGTCATTGAGGCGGGCGCGCGGATCGGGAAGGGCTTCCGCTGTGGCCACGGCACGGTCATCGGTGGGGACGTCGTCATCGGCGACGGGTGCACCGTGGGCGCGGGGTGCCACCTGGACCACGTCCGCCTGGCCGAAGGGGTGGAGGTCCAGGACCTGGTGGTCCTGGGCATCCTGCCCTTGGACAAGTACGACTACCACCAGGTGGGGGCCGACTGGGAGCCCGTGGTGGAGGTGGGGGCCGGGTCGGTGATCCGCTCCCACACCTCCATCTACGCCAAGGTGCGCATCGGGCCGCGCTTCAACTGCGGCCACGGCGTGCGCATCCGCGAGTGCACCACCATCGGCGAAGGGACCACGGTGGGCACCAACTCCCAGGTGGACGGCTTCGTGACCATCGGCAAGGGCGTCCTCATCCACACCAACGTCCACATCTGCCAGTTCGCCATCCTGGAAGACGAGAGTTACGTCACCGCCGGCTCGGTCCTTACCAACACGCCGCACCCCCGCTGCCCCCTGGCCAAGCCCTGCATGAAGGGGCCGGTCATCCGCCGGGGGGCCAAGGTGGCGGCCAACGTGGTGGTGGGTCCCTACGTGGAGATCGGCGAAGACGCGCTGGTGGGGGCCGGCGCGGCGGCCATGAAGGACGTCCCGGCGGGGCAGGTGGCCGTGGGCGTGCCGGCCAAGCCCATCAAGAGCGTCTACGAACTGACCTGTCCCTTCGGCTGGATAGAGCACCCCTACACGCCCCGGGAGGGGCGGTCCGAGGGATGAAGGTCCTGTACCTCGTCACCAGTTTCGCCCGTGCCGAAGGCGACCCCCATGCCTCCTGGATCGTGGCCCTCATCCAGCACCTGCGGTCCCGGGGGGTGGAGGTGGAGGTCCTGGCCCCTGCGTTCCGGGGGCTGGGCGACCATTGGGTCCAGGGCATCCCCGTGCGGCGGTTCCGCTACTTCCCAGCCCGCTGGGAGGCCCTGACCCACGAGGACGGGGCCCCGAAGAAGGTGGGGAACCCCCTCTACGCGGCGATGGTGGTGCCGTACCTCCTGGCGGGGATGGCGGCCGCGGCGCGCCTGGCCCGCCGGGAGCGGTACGACCTGGTGCACGTGCACTGGCCCTTGCCCCAGGCCCTCCTGGGCCTGGCAGCCCGGCGGGCGCGCCGGGTGCCCCTGGTGGCCACCTTCTACGGGGCGGAACTGCACCTGGCGCGGCGGGTGCCGATCCTGCGGCCGGTCCTGCGGGCCCTGGCGCGGGCCTGCGACTGCACTGTAGCCATCTCGTCCTTCACGGCGCGCCAGGTGGAGGAGATGACCGGGGTGCGCCCGGTGGTGATCCCCTACGGGGCCGCGCTGGAGCCAGTGGAGAACCTGCCGGGCCAGCCCCAGGTGCAGGAAGGCCCGCCGCGGGTCCTCTTCGCCGGCCGGCTTATTGAGCGGAAGGGGCTGCCAGTCCTCTTGCGGGCCCTGGCCCGGGTGGCCCGGGAGCGGGAGGTGGTGCTGGACCTGGTGGGGGAGGGGCACGAGCGGCCGCGCCTGGAGCGCCTGGCCGCCGACCTGGGCCTCGCGGAGCGGGTGCGCTTCCACGGGTGGGTGAGCCCAGAGGAGTTGGACCGCCTGTACCGGGCCTGCACCGTCTTCGTGCTCCCTTCCGTGGTGGATTCCCACGGCGACACGGAGGGCCTGGGGGTGGTCCTCATTGAGGCCCTGCGCTACCGCAAGCCGGTCATCGGGAGCGACGTGGGC
This sequence comes from Anaerolineae bacterium, assembly GCA_034434775.1. Taxonomy (GTDB): domain Bacteria; phylum Chloroflexota; class Anaerolineae; order DTPP01; family DTPP01; genus DAOTYM01. The sequence goes on from DAOTYM010000319.1 coordinate 8,072, forward strand.
GGCATCCCCGACATCGTGGAAGATGGCGTCTCGGGCCTCCTGGTGCCGCCAGGGGACCCGGAGGCCCTGGCCCAGGCCCTGAGGCGGGTGCTGGACGACCCGGCCCTGGCCCGGCGGTTGGGCGAGGATGGGTTCCAGTACGTGGCTCAGAAGTTCGCCTGGGAGCGCATCGCCGACGAGGTGGCAGCCCTGTACCGGTCGCTTGTGGAGGAGTGACCTCACCCCATCCCCCAACTCCCTGCCCTCTCCGAGTCGGAGAGGGGGCAGGGGGTGGGGTGAGGTCTGTCAAGGAGCACGACATGGCAGATTTCATCCCTCTGGTGGACCTGAAGGCCCAGTACCTGAGCATCAAGGACGAGATTGACGCCGCCATCCAGCGCTGCATTGACCGGGCGACCTTCATCCTGGGGCCGGAAGTGGCGGCTTTTGAGGAGGAGTTCGCCGCCTTCTGCGGCGTGCGGCACGCCGTCGGCGTGGATTCGGGGACGGCGGCACTGCACCTGGCCCTGCGCATCCTGGGCGTGGGGCCGGGCGACGAGGTGGTGACCACCGCCTATACCTTCATCGCCACGGCGGAGGTGGTCTCCCTGGTAGGGGCGCGGCCCGTCTTCGTGGACATTGACCCGCGCACCTACAACATGGACCCGGCGAAACTGGAGGAGGCCATCACCCCCCGCACCCGGGCGATCATCGCTGTGCACCTGGCCGGCCAGCCGGCCGACATGGACCCCATCCTGGACGTCGCCCGGCGGCACGGCCTCCCGGTCATTGAGGACGCTGCCCAGGCCCACGGCGCAACCTACAGAGGGCGGCCGGTGGGGACCCTGGGCGACCTGGCCTGCTTCAGTTTCTACCCGGGGAAGAACCTGGGCTGCTACGGCGACGGGGGCGCGCTGGTCACCGACCGGGACGACTACGCCGACCAGGCGCGCCTCCTGCGGGACCACGGCCGCCGCAGCAAGTACGAGCACCTCGTCACCGGCTACGGCTACCGCCTGGACGCGCTCCAGGCGGCCATCCTGCGGGCCAAACTGCCGCACCTGCACGAGTGGAACGAGCGGCGCCGCGCCCACGCCGCGGCCTACGCCGAACTCCTGAGGCCGCTGGGGGTGGGCCTGCCCCAGGAACTGCCGGGGGCGCGTTCCGTGTACCACCTCTACGTGGTGCGGGTGCCGGCGCGCGACCAGGTCTTCGCCTCCATGCGGGAGCGGGGCATCGGCGTGGGCATCCACTACCCCATCCCCCTGCACCTCCAACCGGTCTACCGGGACCTGGGGTACCGCGAGGGCGACTTCCCCGAGGCGGAGCGGGCGGCGCGGGAGGTCCTCTCCCTGCCCATGTACCCGGAACTGACCCGCGCCCAGATGGAACGGGTGGCCGCAGCCCTGGCCGAAGCGCTGGAGGCGGTGGGAAGAGGAGGTCGGTAGGAATATGGACGCGAAGCCCTCGTCGGAACGGCCGCAGGTGAGCGTGGTGGTCCCGGCCTACAACGAGGCCGGCAACGTGGGAGAGGTGGTGGAGGCCGTGGCCCAGGCCTTCGCCGCCCTCGGGGTGGACGGCGAACTGGTCCTGGTGGACGACGGCTCCACCGACGGCACGGCGGAAGAGGCCGCGGCCGCCGCCCAGCGCTACCCCTTCGTGCGGGTCCTGACGCACCGGCGCAACCTGGGCCTGACGGAGGCCCTGGAGACCGGCTTTCGGGCGGCACGGGGCGAGGTGGTGATGCTCTTCCCCGCGGACATGGAGTCGGACCCCCGGGAGGACATCCCCAAACTCCTGGCCAAGTTGGACGAGGGGTACGACGTGGTGGCTGGCTGGCGGCAGGGCCGGCGGGACGGCAAGGTCCTCGCCTCCCGCATCTACAACGCCGTCTCCCGGTGGCTTTTCCAGGTGCAAGCCCACGACATGAACTGGATCAAGGCCTTCCGCCGCGAGGTGGTGGACGACCTCCTGCCCCTGCGCTCCGACTGGCACCGCTTCGTGCTCATGATTGCCGCCTCCAAAGGGTACCGGGTGGGCGAGGTGCAGGTCAACTACTACCCGCGCCGCCGGGGCAAGTCCAAGTTCGGCTTCGCGCGCATCCCCATCTCCTTTTTGGACGTGTTGGTGCTGAAGTTCCTGCTGACCTTCAGCCGCAAGCCGATGCTCTTCTTCGGCTCCCTGGGGCTGGCCTGCTTCCTTGCCGGGGGCGCGCTGTACGCCTACCTGCTGGGGCTGTGGCTCTCCCTGGGCAAGCAGCAGCGGCCCATTTTCACCTTCGCCGGCGTCCTGGTCCTCGCCGGCCTCCTGCTCTTCCTCATCGGCTTCCTGGCGGAACTGGTGGTGAGCCAGCAGGACCGCCTGGAGGAACTGGAGCGCGCCGTGCGGGACCTGGCTCAGAGGCAGTCGGACGAATGAACTCCCGCCCCAAGCGCGCCTGGAAGCCCTCCCCGGACTTCTGGGCCTGGCTTGTCCTCCTCCTGTGCGTGGCCCTGTACGTGGGGTACTTCGGGGCCTTCTCGGTGCGCAAGCACCAGG
>DAOTYM010000320.1:0-5553 GCA_034434775.1 Anaerolineae bacterium
GCCCCCGTTCCACGTCTATATCCACGTTGTTGACCGCCACGGTCTCGGAGAAGGCCTTCACCAGTCCCCTGGCCCTCAGGAGAGGGACACGTTCCGATGGCTGTGCAGCGGGCTTCTGGTGCTCCATGACCGTGGCCTCCGTCACCGCGTATGCCAAGTCACCCCTCCACTTTCGGCAAACGGTCCACCCTGGGATCGGTGAAGATGTCGCTCTCGTCCCGGCTGGTGGTGGAGAACTCCGAGACGATGGCACCCTCCGGCCCCGCCTGGAACCAGTGCAGCGTCTCTGGCGGCAGGGTATACTGCTCTCCTGGCCGCAGGATGACCTCGTGGAAGACGGTATAGTAAGCCTCGTCCCCTTCGGGCGGGCGGGCCTTGGGGTTGGGCGTGGGTTCCCCCGGCACGTAGAGGTAGACCTCGCCCCACCGACAGCGGAAGGTCTCCTCCTTGCCCGGCTCCCCCGCCACAGGGGGGTGCCTGTGCTCCGGACACGTCTGCCGGGGGAAGAGGACCAGTTCCTTGGCGCACACCCGGTCCGTGTTCACGTAGGTGAGGATCTGGAGCCCCGTCCGCTTCAGGTCGTTGAGGCCGAAGTCAGCCACCTCAATGCGCCTTTCCTCTTCCGGCGTCACAGCGATGCCCGCCCTGCGGAGCATCTCCAGGGTCGCTTTCCGGGCTTCCTCGTACTCCTGTCTGGTGATCATCTCGGTATCCCTTCCCTACAGGTCTTTGCTGGCAAGGGTGCGTTCACCGCACCTCGCTCACTTTGATCCAGCGCCGCTCCTGCGCGGAGCGGTCCACAGCCACCAGGACCTCCTGGCACCGAAGGCCATCGTAGAAGTTGGGGCTGGCTGGTCGCCCTTCGGCGATGGCGTTCAGGAAGTCCAGCACCTCGTGCACGAAGGTCTCGCCGAAACCGATGATGTGCCCGGCCGGGTAGTAGGCTCCCACGTAGGGGTGCACGGCCTCCCCCACCTGGATGGTGCGGAACCCCTGGGCATGGGCCGGGTCCCGCCGGGAGTAGAAGAGGAGGTCGTTCATCTTGGGGAACCCCTCCCAGATGAGGCCGCCCTCGCTGCCGTAGATCTCAATGCGGTTCTGGTTGCGATGGCCTGTGCCGTAGCGGGTGACCTCAAAGAGGCCCATAGCCCCGTTCTCAAAGCGGGCCAGGAAGGAGGTCGCGTCGTCCACGTCCACCTCGCCCATCTCCTCGCCCGGGATGGCGGTGAGGCCATCTTCCACCTTGGCGATGGGGCGCTGCTTGATGAAGGTGGTCTGGGAGGCAACGACCTCCTCAATCTCCCCCACCAGGTAGCGGGCCAGGTCCACCACATGGGCCCCCAGGTCCCAGGACGAGCCCGCCCCCGCATCCTTCTTGCGCAAGCGCCAGGCCAGGGGGAAGCCAGGGTCCACCAGCCAGTCCTGGGAGTAGATGCCGCGGAAGTGGAAGATGCGGCCGATGGCCCCCTCTTCCAGCAGCCGCTTGGCCAGGGCGATGGCCGGGACCTTGCGGTAGTTGAAGCCGATGGTGTGGACCACGCCGGCCTCTTCCACGGCGCGCACCATTTCGCGGGCTTCCTCCAGGTTCATGGCCAGGGGCTTCTCGCAGAAGACGTGCTTGCCCGCCCTGGCTGCGGCCACGGCGATCTCCTTGTGCAGGATGCTGGGCGCGCAGATGTCCACCACGTGGATGTCCGGCCGCTCCACCACCTCGTGCCAGTCCTGGGTCCACTCCTCCCACCCCCACTGCTCGGCCACCTTGGGGAGATCCGGCCCCACGCCGCAGAGGACCTTCTTGACCGGCCGCAACTTCACGTCAAAGAAGATGCCCACGTTGGTGTAGGCGTGGTTGTGGGCCTTGCCGATGAACTTGTGGCCGATCTGGCCGATGTTCAGGAACCCTTCCTTCGCCATTCCGCACCTCCTGGTCTGGACGGCCTGCGGGAGGCCCCTAAGCCATGGTGGCCTTGACGGCCTGGATGATGTCTTCCACCTGGGGCAGGATGTAGTTCTCCAGAGGCGGGCTGAAGGGGATGGGCGCGTGCTTGGCCCCCACCCTCTTGACCGGGCCATCCAGGTAGTGGATGCCCTTGTCAGCGATGCGGGCGGCGATCTCGCCTCCGTAGCCGCCCACGGTCCAGGTCTCATGGACAATGACCGCGTGCCCCGTCTTCTTCACCGATTCCAGGATGGCGTCTTCGTCCAGAGGGTCCAGGGTCCTGGGGTCAATGATCTCCACCTCAATCCCTTCCGCAGCCAGCCGCTCGGCCGCCTCCAGGGCTTTGTGGACCTGGAGGGCGGTGGCGACCACGGTGCAATCGCGCCCCTCGCGGATGAGGCGGGCCTTGCCCAGGGGGACCATGTAGTTCGGGTCGTCCGGCACCTCGCCCACGAAGGGGTAAAGGCCGCGGTGCTCAAAGATGATGACCGGGTTGCCGTCCCGAAGGGCCGCCCGCAGGAGCCCGGCGGCGTCGTCCGGCATGGAGGGGACCACCACCTTGATGCCCGGCACGTGGACGAACCAGGAAGGCAGGCACTGGGAGTGCTGGGCCGCGCCGCCGGAGTAGCCGCCCATGGTGGTGCGGATGACCAGGGGGATGCGGGCCTGCCCACCCGACATGTAGCGCAACTTGGCCGCCTGGTTGTAGATCTGGTCCATGCACATCCCCAGGAAGTCGCCGAAGGGGATCTCGGCGATGGCCCGACAGCCGGTCATGGCCGCGCCCAGGGCACAGCCGATGATGGCCGCCTCGGCGATGGGCGCATCCCGGACGCGGTCGTCGCCGAACTGGTACCAGAGGTCCCCCGTGACCCCCTGCTCGCCGCCGTACTTGCCCACGTCCTCGCCGATGAGGAAGAGGTAAGGGTCTGCCGCCATCTCCTGGCGGATGGTCTCCCGAATGGCTTCCATGAACTTCATCTTCGCCATGGCGCTCTCTCCTATGCTCTCCGCATCCTCAGAAGGTCCGGCGCGTCCGACGGCCTCAGGCGTACACGTCTTCCAGGGCGGTCTCGGGTTCGGGCCAGGGGCTGGCCTCGGCGAACTCCACCGCCCGGTCAATCTCCGTCTGGATGGCCTGGTCTATGGCCTCCAGTTCCTCCCGTGTGGCGATGCCGGCTTCCACCAGGGCGTCCCCATAGCGTCGGATGGGACATTTGGCCAGCCACCGGTTGTGCTCTTCGCCGTACATGTAGGAGGGGTCCTCCCCCTGGAAGTGCCCCCGGTGGCGCCAGGTCTTGCACTCAATGAAGGTGGGGCCGCCCCCGGCCCGGGCCCGTTCCACAGCCTCCAGGGCGGCAGCCCGCACAGCGAGGACGTCGTTTCCGTCCACCGTGACGGCAGGGATGAGGAACCCCGAGGCCCGCACGGCCACGTCTTCCGTGGGGGCCACCCGCCCGATGCGGGTGCCCACGCCGTAACAGTTGTTCTCGCAGACGAAGATGACGGGCAATTTCCAGGCGCTGGCCATGTTGCAGGCCTCGGCAAAGGGGCCTTCGTTCGTCGCCCCGTCGCCGAAGAAGGCCACGGCCACCTGGTCGGTGCGGCGGATCTTGGCCGCGCCATAGGCGGCTCCCACGGCGATGGGCGGACCGCCGGCCACGATGCCGTTGGCCCCCAGCATGCCGATGGACATGTCGGTGATGTGCATGGAGCCCCCCTTGCCACGGCAGTAGCCAGTGATCCGGCCGTAGAGTTCGGCCATCATCTTGGCTATGTCGCCCCCTTTGGCGATGGTGTGGCCGTGGCCACGGTGGGTGCTGGTGATGAAGTCGTCCCGCCGCAGCACGGAGCAGACTCCGGTGGCGACAGCCTCCTCGCCGATGTAGAGGTGGACGAACCCGGGCAGTTTGCCTCGGGCGTACAGGTATTCCACCCGCTCCTCAAAGCGGCGGATGCGGAGCATGGTCCGGTAGAGGGCGAGGAGGGCATCTTTGGCGAGCCCTGTAGTCCTGGGATCTGTCATGTCCATATCCAACCCCCTTGTGACTTGCTCTGGAGCCCTCGGCTACCTGGGCCTTGGCTCGGCACAACTTTCCCGCACGATCAGTTCTGGCATCAGGATGGTCTTCTGGCGCGCGATCTCCGTCCCCTCTTCCAGGGCCCGCAGGCGGCGGTCGAGCACCTCCATGCCGATGTAGCCCAGGTCGTGGGTGGGCTGGTTCACCACCGTGAGCCTGGGGCTGGTGTGGCAGGCCCAGGGGACGTCGTCAAACATGATGAGCGAGATGTCGGCGGGGATGGAAAGGCCCCGCTCGCGGATCACGGTGAGGGCGGCCTCGCCCAGGGCGTTGTTCCCGGCGAAGAGGGCGGTGGGCGGGTCGGGGAGGGAGAGCAACCGCTGGGCAGCGTGGATGCCGCTCTCCCGCTTGAAGGAGACCACCTCCACCAGGCTTTCATCTATGGGAAGGCCCGCTTCCTGGTGGGCGCGGCGGTAGCCCTCCAGCCGTCCAGCGCCGGTGGTGGTCTCCAGAGGGCCGGTGATGATGCCGATCCGCCGGTGGCCCAGACCGATGAGGTACGACACGGCATCCTGGGCTCCCTTCACGTTGTCCACGAGGACGACGTCAGCCTCGGCAAAGCCGTTGACCTCGCGGTCCACCAGCACCACTTCCGTGCCCAGTTCCACGGCTTCCTTCCAACAGCGGACGTTCTTGCCGGTGGGGACGGCGATGACGCCGGCCGCCCGTTCCTCCATGAGGACTTCCAGGTATTCCCTTTCCAGTTCCGGTTCCTCGTCGGTGGCGGAGACGATGACGTGGTAGCCCAGTTTCCGGGCGCATTCCAGGACGCCAGCCGCCAGGAGGGAGTAGAAGGGGTTGACGACGTCGGTGATGAGGAGGCCTACGGTGTCGGTGCGCTGCAGTTTGAGGCTGCGGGCCAGGCCGTGGGGGCGGTAGCCCAGTTCCTTCACGGCGCGGAGGACCTTGCGGCGGCTCTCGTCGCTGGCGTAGCCGCGGCCGCTGAGGACCCGCGACACCGTGCCCACCGATACGCCGGCCTTGGCTGCCACGTCCTTGATGGTGATCTGCTTGCGCCTTGCGTTTCTCATGGCCTCCCTGCCTGGTGAAAGGCCTCGGTGTGTAGAAACGTTACCACAACGACAGAAAGAACAATTGCCCTAACGCACCCCCAAGGACCCGGGTGATGCGGGAAAAAGCCCGTTTTCCTGGCCGCTATAAGGGCGGAAAGGCCCCCTCTTCGCCCCTTGGGCGGAGGAACGAGGAAGCGAGAAGGGCTGAGCCGGCCTTCGCCTGATAGGGGCCATATGGAAACGTATCCACAACCCCATTATACACCAGGTCTCGTCAGTTGTCAAGTCGGACCGGCTTCCGGTTCAGGGTTGACTCGTTTTTACAAAGGGAAGACCTTAACCGCTCCTCCGGACGCTAGATGGCACGCCAGGAGGCGTGCCCTACGGTCTGCCACACCGGAAGGCTATCAGAGTTCTGTAAGAATGAGTCAGCCCTGACGGATGTTGAGAACCGGGTTGACGCCCAGGCAGAACTGTGTTAAAATGGCCTTGCATGAGAAATGGGAGCGTCTATGCTGGC
>DAOTYM010000321.1:0-5144 GCA_034434775.1 Anaerolineae bacterium
GCCAGGGAGAAGGCCAGGAGGCCCAGGGAGCGGAAGGGGGTGAGTTTGCCGATGGCCGGGAGGAAGAGGAGCACGTTCCCCGGGAGCCACGGCCCGGCCGCCCGGACCAGCCCCAGGAGGGCCAAAAGGCCCAGGAGCCAGCCCAGGCCCCGGCGGGGCGGCCGCAGCACCCCCACCCCCGCCAGGCCCAGGGGCACCCACCCCAGGTACCAGGCCGAAGCGCTGAAGGAACGGTACACCGCCGGCGCCGGCACCTCCCAGGCCACCCGCAGCCGCCGCAGGAGCGTCGCCAGGAGGGCCTGGGGCGGCATGGCGTAGTCCCGCAACAGGTCCCAGTGGAGCGCCGCGCCCGCCCCGTGTTTGGCGTGGATGCCCACCCACCGCGTCTCCAGGAGGCCAGGCACGACGATGAAGGCCGAAAGCCCGACCGCCACCGCCCCGGCAACGCCGAAGAAGGCCAGGGCGTCGTGCCAAGGCCACCGGCCCCCTCGGATGCCCTCGGCTTCCCGCCACAGGAGGTACACCCCGAGGAAGAGGGAGAGGAGCAACGTGTACTCAATGCTCACCAGGGGGCACAGGGCCAAGAGCGCACCGAAGCCCGCCGCGCCCCTCCAGTTCCCCCGCCGCCGGACCCGCTCGTAAGCGAGGAAGGTCCACGGCACCAGGGCCCACCCCACGGCGTGGGCGAAGACCTCCACGGTGATGTGGGCGTGGAAGGGGACAAGGGTGTAGAAGACCCCAGCCGCCAGCGCCCCCAGGTCGCTCCCCGTCAGGCGGCGGACGAAGGCGAAGGCCCCCACACCGCCCGCCGTGAAAGCCGCCCAGAAGCAGAGGCGGAAGGCCCACTCCAGCGGGAGGCCGGTCAGCAGGGAAAGCCCCCCTACCGCGTAGTACAGGAGGTAAGGGACGTACCGCATCCAGGGGAACCCCGCGAACTCGTAGGGGGACCAGTCCGCCAGGAACGTCCCTTGGCGCAGGTGTTCCCGGACTAGCCAGGCGTAGGAGAACTCCGGCAGGAGTTCCTGCCGGGGGCTCACCGGCACACCAGGGGGCCACCACCCCCGCATGAGGAGAAGGGCCACCAGGCCCAGCAGGGCCCAGCCCCCCCACCGGCGCCACGGAACACCGCTCACGGCCCGGCTCCCTCCGCCTTCTCCAGGTCCAGGGTGTAGAGGGTCATGGGACGGCCGTAGAGGACGATCTTCTTCTTCACCCGAAAGCCCCGCTGAAGGAGCATCCGGTTGGGGATGGGGTTGGCCTCCTCCACCAGGGAGTCAAGGGCTCGGCATCCCCGGCGCCGGCATTCCGCGATCAGTTCGTCCATCAGCCGGCTGCCAAACCCTCTTCCCTGCCAGTCCCGCCGCATGCCTATGAAGAGGAACTCAAACTCGCCCCGCTCCACGTGCCCCACCTTCCAGGGGTAGGTCAGCGTCTCCAGCGCGTAGAGCACGAAGGCGGGCCGACGCAGAAGCGCCTTAAGCGTCGGCCCGAGGAGCCGCCACCCCCGCCGCAGGATGAGGTCGCGGAAGAGGTTCGGGGTGCTGCGCGTGGCCGTGACCACCCCCACAACCTCACCCGCTTCATCCACGGCTACCAGGCCGAAGCCCCAGGGTGAGGAGGCCAGTTCCCGATAGAGCGCGGTCAGGAAGGGCACTCCCATCTGGCCTAAGAAGGTGTGCAGCTGCCCCTCATGGTGCATGAGAGCCGAGGCCAGGGCATGCTCTGGCCGCAGCGGCTCAATCCGCAGGTTCGGATGTCTCTCAGCCTCCATCCTCTCGCCCCCACGTTCTCTCAAGACCAGTTTGTAGATGACCATCTTCCGTCCGTAGAGGGTGATGGCCTTCTCCGCTTGGAAGCCGCGCCGCAGGTGCATCTGAGTGGAGATGTCGTTCTCCACGTCCACCAGGCAGTGCACAGCCGCGTACCCACGGCGACGGCATTCCTCCACCCGGGCCTCAATCAGTTTGCCCCCAATACCGTGCCCGCGCCGGGCTTCATCCACCCCCAGGAAGAGGAGTTCCACCGATCCCCGGCCGGCGGTCCCCAACTTCCAGGGGTAGGTCAGGGTCTCCAGCGCCTTCAGGAGCAGGGAAGGACGGCGCACCACCGCCCTCAGAGCCGGGCCGAGGAGCCCCCGCCAGCGGTGGAGGATCAGGTCCCGGAAAAGGTGGCCCGTGTCCCAAGCCGCCGTGGCCACTCCGACCACTTCCCCATCCTCCACAGCCACCACGCCAAACCCCCAGGGCGAGGAAGCCAGTTCCCGGTAGAGCGCGGTCAGAAAGGGCACCCCCATCTGGCCTAGGAAGGTGTCCTGCTGCCCCTGGTAGTGCAAGCGTGCCGAGGCCGCCGCATCCTCCGGCCGCAACGCTTGGATCTCCATCCCTCCCTCTCCTCCCTTTTCGCGCTGAAGGACGCCCTTCACCTCCCGCCCCGGGCCAGGCGGCGGATGGTCCCGCAGATGTAGCGCACCTGCTCTTCCGTCAGGCTCAGGCCGGAGGGCAGGTTGATCCCCCGCGCCGCCAGGTCCTCCGCCACGGGGAGCCGCTCGCCCCGGTTGTAGGGCGGCATGGTGTGGATGGGGTAGAAGAAGGGCCGCGTGTCAATGCCGGCCTCCCGCAGGGCGGCCATCAGGTCGTCCCGCCCCATCCCGAATTCCTCTCCCACCAGGATGGAGTACATCCAGTAGACCGTCTCGGCCCACTCCGCCTCGGGGGAGAGGGTGAGGCCCGGCACGTCCGCAAGCCCCTCGCGGTACCAACGGGCGATGTCCCGCTTCTTCTGGAGGATGGCCTCAATGCGCTCCATCTGGCCCAGGCCCAGCGCGCCCTGGATGTTGGTCATGCGGTAGTTGAAGCCGATGACCGGATGCCAGTACCGCTTCTCCCGGGACATGCCGTGGTCCCGCAGCCAGGCAGCCTTCTCCGCGAGGTCCCCATCGTCCGTCAGGATCATCCCCCCCTCGCCGGTGGTGATGATCTTGTTGCCGTAGAAACTGAAGCAGGCTGCCCGGCCCAGGCTCCCCACAGGCCGCCCCTTGTACCGCGCCCCGTGGGCCTCCGCCGCATCCTCCAGGACCCAGAGGCCGTGCTCCCGGGCGATCTCCAGGATGGGGTCCATGTCGGCCGGATGGCCGTAGAGGTGGACGGGGATGATCCCCTTGGTGCGCGGCGTGATGCGCCGGCGCACGTCCTCGGGGTCCAGGTTCCAGGTCGCCGGCTCCGAATCGGCGAAGACTGGCGTGGCCCCGGTGTAGTGCACGGCGTTGGCCGTGGCGACGAAGGTCAGGGTCGGCACGATCACCTCGTCGCCCGGGCCCACCCCCAAGACCACCAGGGCCAGGTGCAGGGCCGTGGTGCCGTTGGAGGTCGCCACACCGTAGCGCACGCCGCAGAAGCGGCTGAAGGCCTCCTCAAAGGCGGGCACGTACTTCCCAAGGGACGAGATCCACCCGCTCTCCAGGCAGTCCAGGACGTACGCCTTCTCCTGCTCGCCCAACACCACTTCGGCTACGGGGATCATCTGCTCCTCTCCCTTCTCCTCCACAGGTCGGCCGCCCCGCTTCCCAGGCCGATGGCCAGCACGCCCAGGGCCACGGCCGAAGCCCACTCGTAGCGCGGGTAGCGGAAGGCCACCGCATAGGTTCCACCGGCCGGGGCACGGAAAGCCAAGCGGCCGTCATCGGCGTAGAGGTCTACCTCGCCCCCCTCCCAGGACGCGCGCCAGGCAGGGAAGGCGTTCTGGCGCACCACCACCGGGTCCCCCGCCCGCACCTCCTCCAGGACGACGCGGAAGCCGAAAGCCCCTTCTCCTTCCAGCCGCCCTCGCCCGTGGGGGACCAACACCTGCCGCAGGTCGGCGCCGGCGTAGGCGAAGACGGCCCACTGGCCATCGCTCCAGACCGGCGTGAAGAGGTCCGGATGCGCCCCGAAGTACTCGCGGGCCGGCCCGCTCCAGACCACCAGGTGCCCCACGCCCCAGCGGTCCAAGAGGGAGCGCACCTCCTCCAGCGGCACCCGGCGGATGGCCCGCCCGCGGAAGGCCCCAGCGTTGAGGACATTGCCCCGGTAGATGCTGTGGTGGTACCCTTCCTGGATGTGGGTCAGGTAGCGCTTGTCCGTCTCCAGGGGCAGGAGGGCTTCCAGGTGGTTGTTCTGGGGGCCGTGAGGGCTCGCCTCCCCTGGGTCGTCAATGAGGTCGTAGGAACTCTGGGCCTCCCAGAGCACCCATTCTCCCGCTGGCAGGCGGGCCACTTGGTCCATCAGCGCGGGGTGGAAGTCCCGCAGGGCAGGCACGTGGGCCAGCGGCACCGTCGCCCGTGGGGGCCAGGCCACCCACAGCAGGGCCGCCACCAGAGCCAGGGCCGCCGGGCGGAGGCGCGCCGCCTCGCCATCCCACATCCAGGCCGCCCAGACGACCGCCAGGAAGACCGGCAGGACGAACTTCAGACGTTCCAGGGCCAAGGTGAGGCCAGGGACCTCCAAAGCCGCGGCCCCTGTGGCCAGCGCTGCACACCCTGCCGCCCAGCGCGACGGGCCCGGCCCGCGCCAGGCCACCCAGGCTGCGGCCGGCAGCGTCACCAGGAACAGGGCCTGGTACTTGACCGGCAGCGCCAGGAGGGCCCTCAGGTCCCCGTAGGCAGCCAGGTTGCGGAAGGAGCGGGCCAGAGCCTCTGCCGCGGTCAGGGCTTGGGGGGACCAGGCCTCGTTGTTCTCTATGAAGTAGCCGGGGTACAGGAGGTAGTGCACCGTCATGGGCAGGGAGAGGGCCAGCGCCCCGGCCAGGGCCAGCACGAGGTCCCGGGCCAGGGCCCGCCCTGGCTGCCGCAGGAACTCCAGCGCCAGGAAGGCCACGGCGTACAGGAAGAAGGCCACGTGCGCGTAGACGGCAAGCCCCAGGACCAGGGCCAGCGGGAAGACGGACCAGGGCCGCCTGGCCCGCACCCGCCCCAGGAGCAAGAGGGCCACCACCAGGAGGTCCAGCCCCAGGAAGGAGTTCAGCATCCCCCAGTGGAGGAGGTTGTCCAGGACCGTCAGGGCGAAGAAGCCGCCCAGCCAGAAGCCCAGGGCTATGGCCCCTCCATCCCGCAGGCACTGCCGCACCCACAGGGCCAGGAGCACGGGGAAGGCCAGGACCGACGCGGCGAT
>DAOTYM010000322.1:0-11146 GCA_034434775.1 Anaerolineae bacterium
GCCCCCGTGGGCCGTCCCCCTGCGGAGACGGCGTCGGCGCAGGCCGACGCCTCGCTTGAGCCCCGATTTGAATCGGTGGCCGAAAATGGAGGGGCAATGCACGAATTGCCCCCTACAGACCTCACCCCATCCCCTCAACCCCCTCCCTCTCCATCCGCTGATGGAGAGGGAGGGGGAGGCCGAAGGCCGGGGTGGGTGAGGTGCGCAAGGGCGATCCACGAATCGCCCTGGGCTTGGGCTTCTCCTTCTCTGAAGAGCCCTGTCTCTGGGCGGGTTTTGGGCAATCCGGTGCGCTATGCTATAATTGTGGAAGGTGGCTCCAAGAAGGCGAGGGTGGGGAGATGGACCAGGGACCCCGGCTGACGCATGCGGATGAAGAGGGGCGGGTGCGCATGGTGGACGTGGGCCACAAGCCCGAGACCGAGCGCGTGGCGGTGGCCCGGGGCCAGGTGCAGATGTCCCCGAGCACCCTTGCCCTCATCCTGGAGGGGAACGTGCCCAAGGGCGACGTCCTGGCTACGGCCCAGATCGCCGGCATCCTGGCGGCCAAGCGCACCCACGAACTCATCCCCATGTGCCACCCGCTCCTGTTGACCCACGTGGAGGTCCAGTTCCAAGCCCTCCCGCCGGAGCAGGCCCCCTCGGGGGAAGAGCGGGCGGTCCTGGAGATCACGGCCACCGTGCGCACCCACGGCAGGACCGGGGCCGAGATGGAGGCCCTCACCGCCGTTGCCGTGGCCGCCCTCACCGTCTACGATATGTGCAAGGCAGTGGAGAGGGGCATCCGCATCCACAACGTGCGGCTGGTGCGCAAGTCCGGCGGCAAAAGCGGCGATGTCGTGCTGGAGTGAGGCCATGGGCGCCCGTCCGTCCGGGGGAACGTCTGTCCATGTGGTGGTCCGGCTCTTCGCCGCAGCGCGGGAAGCCCTGGGCCGGGAGGAACTCCGCCTGGAGTTCCCCCTCGGGAGCACGGTGCGCGAGGTGCGGGAGGAGGTGATCCGCCTCGCGCCCGAGGCGTGCCCGCTCCTGGAGCGGTGCCTGCTGGCCCGGAACCGGGAGTTTGCCTCCGTGGAAGAGGCCCTCCAGGATGGCGACGAGGTCGCCTTCCTGCCGCCCGTGGGGGGAGGGTGACGCGCCATGTGGATCGCCATCACCCCTGAGCCCATCCGCCCGGAGGAGGTCGTGGCTCGGGTCCAGGCCCCGGAGCACGGCGGGGTCCTCTGCTTCGTGGGCACCGTCCGGAACCGCTCGCGGGACCGCCGCGTGCTCTACCTGGACTACGAGGCCTACCCAGAGATGGCCGAGGCCAAACTCCGGGAGATTGCCCAGGAGGTCCTCCAGCGCTGGGACGTGGCCGACGCGGCCATCGTGCACCGCGTGGGGCGGCTCCAGGTGGGCGAGGTGGCCGTGGTCATCGCCCTGGCGGCCGCACACCGGCGGGACCTGTTCCCCGCTTGCCAGTACGCGGTGGACCGGCTGAAGGAGATCGTGCCCATCTGGAAGAAAGAGGTCTTTGAGGGTGGAGAAGAGTGGGTAACCGAGCACCCGTAGGCGAACCCCAGGCACCCTCCGCACCAGAAGAGGAGCAGCCAGAGCCCCTCCCCCCGTCCAGCCTGGAGAGGGGCGCGCGGGACGAGGCCGCCCTGGAGGAACTCCAGGCCCGCATCGGCGTGCGCTTTGAGGATATCTCCCTCCTCCGCCGCGCCCTCACCCACCGTTCCTTCACCAACGAGCACCCGGAACTGGCGGGCATGGACAACGAGCGGCTGGAGTTCCTGGGGGACGCCGTGCTGGACTTCCTGGCAGGCTCCTACCTCTTCACCCACTATCCGGAGATGCGCGAGGGCGAACTGACCAACCTGCGGGCGGCCATCGTCCGCACGGAGACGCTGGCGGAGTTCGCCGAAGGGCTGGGACTCGGCTCCTTCCTGCTCCTGGGCCGGGGCGAGGAGGCCTCCGGAGGGCGGACGCGCCCGGCCATCCTGTGCGACACCTTTGAGGCCCTGGTGGGGGCCATCTACGTGGACCAGGGCCTGGAGCCGGCCCGCAGGCTCTTTGAGCGGCTGGCCGCGCCGAAGGTGCAGGCCATCCTCCGGGAAGCCCGAGGCCGCGACCCCAAGACCGAACTCCAGGAACTGACCCAGATGGCCTGGCAACTGACGCCGGAATACCGCACGGTGGCGGAGCAGGGCCCGGACCACGCCAAGGAGTTCACCGTGGAGGTCTGGATCGGTGGCCGGCCCTTCGGCCGCGGCACCGGCCCCAGCAAACAGAAAGCCGCCATGGAAGCGGCCCGGGCAGCCCTGAGCCACCCAGACCTGCTCCAACTGGCCGCCGATGCCCAGTCCCTTGCAGAGGAGGAACCCCATCGCAGACCCTGAGATGCCCAACGTCCTTGCCGAGGACGTCCTCGCCCCAGCCAAAGGGGGGAATGCCCCGCCCCCGCGCCTGAAGGCCGCGCCCGCCGATTGCCTCAGGGCGCTGCACCTCCTGGGGTACAAGAGTTTCGCCGCCTCTACGACCTTCACCTTCGGCCCCGGCATCACCGCCATCGTGGGGCCCAACGGCAGCGGGAAGTCCAACATCGCCGATGCCATCCGCTGGGTCCTGGGCGAGCAGAGCCTGCGCGTCCTGCGGGGGAAGCGCACCGAGGACATGATCTTCGCCGGGAGCGAGATGCGCTCCCGCCTGGGCATGGCCGAGGCTTCCCTCACCCTGAGCAACGAGAACGGCTGGCTGCCCATAGACTTCGCCGAGGTGACCATCACCCGCCGGGCCTACCGCTCGGGCGAGAACGAGTACTTCATCAACGGCAGCCGGGTCCGCCTGCGCGAGGTGCAGGACCTTCTGGCCCACAGCGACCTGGGCGAGCACACCTACACCGTCATCGGGCAGGGCCTGGTGGACCAGGCCCTCTCCCTCCGCCCGGAGGAGCGGCGGGCCCTCATTGAGAACGCGGCCGGCCTCGGCGGCTACCAGGACCGGCGCCAGAGGGCCGTGCAGCGGCTGGAGGCGACCCAGGCCAACCTGGTGCGGACGCGGGACATCCTTCAGGAACTGGCACCGCGCCTCCGCCGCCTGGAGCAGCAGGCGGCGCGCGCCGAGGAGCACGCGCGCCTCACGGAGGAACTGCAAGGCCTCCTGCGCCTCTCCTACGGCCACCGCTGGCGGCAGGCCCAGGAGGCGCTGCGCCTGGCCCGCCAGAACCTGTCCCGGGCCCAGCGCGCCTGGGAGGAGGCCCTGGAGGCCGTGGACCGCCTGGACCGGGAGGAGGCTGAGACGCGGCTCCGCCTCCAGACCCTGCGCCAAGCCCTGGGGGAGTGGCACAGCCAGTCCAGCCAGGTCCACGCGGAGTGGGAGCAGGTCCAGCGGGAGGCGGCCGTGCTGGAGGAGCGGCGGCACCAACTGGCGCGCCAGCAGGAGGATGCGGAACGCCAGGCCCTCGCCCTGGAACGGGAACGGGCGGCCCGCCTCCAGCGGCTGCAGGACCTGGAGCGGGAGCGCGCCGCCATCGCCGAGCGGCTGCAGGCCCAGCAGGCCCAGGTCCAGGAGGCCCGGGCCGCGCTCCAGGCCCTCCAGGCGCGCCAGGCCCAGGCACGGGCCGAAGCCGACCGCGTGGCGCGGGAGGCAACGGCCGCCCGCCGCCGCCTGGAGGAGGCCCACGAAGCCCTGGCGGCCCTGCGCTCCCAGATGGCCCACTGGGCAGACCAGATCCGCGCCCACCGGGAGGCGGCAGAGGACCTGGCCCGCCGGGAGGCGCTTTTCCGCGGGAAGGTGGACGACCTCCAGGCGCGCCTCCTGGACCTCCGCCGCGCCCGGGAGGAAGCGCTGGAGGAAAAGGCCCGCCTGGAGGCGAACTTGGCGGAACTCCGCGGGCAGATTGCCGCCGCCCACCGTCAACTTTCGGCGCTGGAGGCGCAGCGGGAACGCCTGAAGGCGCGCCTGGACGACCTCGCGCGCCAGCGGGAGGAGATGGCCGGCTTGTACCCCGGCGTGCGGGCCGTGCTGCAGGCCAGGGCGCGCCTCAGCGGCCTCATCGGCACCGTGGCCAGCCAGGTGACGGTCCCGCCGGACCTGGAGCGGGCCCTGGAGGCCGCCCTGGGCAGCCACCTCCAGGACGTCATCGCCCGCACCTGGGCCGACGCGGAGGCGGCCATCCGCTACCTGAACGAGGCCAGGGCTGGGCGCGCTACCTTCCTGCCCCTGGACACGCTGCGCCCTCCCCCGCCCCTGAAAGCCCCTGCCGTGCCCGGCGTCCTGGGCGTGGCCAGCAGCCTCGTCTCCGCCCCGGAAGCCGTCGCGCCGGCCGTGCGCCTCCTCCTCAACCGCACCCTGGTGGTGCAGGACCTGAAGGCGGCCCGGGCCGCCTTTGACCGCCTGGAGGGGACCTTCCAGATCGTCACCCTGCAGGGAGAGATCGTCCGCTCCTCAGGGGCCCTGACCGGAGGCACCGACCACCGGGAAGGGAAGGGGCTCCTGGCTCGGGAAGGGGAGTGGAAGCGCCTCCCGGGCGAGATCCAGGGCCTGGAGCGCTCGGTCCGCACGGCGCGGGAACAGGTCCAGGCCCTGGAAGGGGAGCAGGAGGGCCTTCTGGCACGCCTGGCCGGGGTGGAATCCTCGCTGCGGGAGCACGGGCGGTCCCTGGAGGCGCTCCAGGAGCAGGCCCGGGCCCACGAAGCCCAGGTCCAGGCCCTCCAGCAGGAGTGGGCTTGGCACGAGGCCCAGGCGCGCCAGGCGGAAGCGCAGGTGGCCGAGGCCAGCGCCCGGGAGCAGGAGGCGCAGGCCGCGCTGGAGGCCGCTCGGGAAAACCTGTCCCGCCTGGAGGCGGAGCGGGAACGCCTGCGAAGCGCCCTGGACGAGGGGGAGACCGCCGACCTGAGCCGGCGGCTCTCCCTCCTGGAGGCCCAGGCCCACGTCCTGGAGGGGGACCGCGCCGCAGCCGAGCGCATCTTGGAGGCGGCCAGGCGGGAGATCGCCTCCCTGGAGGAGCAGCAGCGGGAACGGCAGGCCCAGGCCCGGTCCCTGGCCCGGGAGGCAGCCGGCCTGGACGAGCGCCTGGCCTCCCTCCGGGAGCGGGAGGCGGACCTGAGCCGCCGCCTCCAGGCCCTCCAGGAGCGCATCCAGCCCACAGAGGCGGAGGCGCGGGGCCTGGACGACCGGCTCCTGGAGTTTTCGGCCCGGGAGCGGGAGGCACGCCGCATCCTACGGTCGCGGGAGGAGCGCCTGGGGCAGGCCAAGTTGGAGGTGGAGCGGCTGGAAGACCGCCTGCGGCGGCTGCGGGAGCAGATGGAGGAAGACCTGGGGCTGGTGCAGGTGGAGCCAGCCAACGGCGTCCCCGAGCAGCCTCCCCTGCCGCTGCACCCCCTGGTCTCCTCCCTCCCCACGGTGGAGGAGCCGCCGGAGGGCCTGGAGGAGGCTATCCGCCGGCTGCAGGCCCAGATCGCACGCCTTGGGGCCATCAACCCCGAAGCCCCCGCCGAGTACCAGGCCCTGCGGGAACGCTACGAGTTCCTGGAGTCCCAGTCGCAGGACCTGGAGAAAGCCACCCACGACCTGCAGGAGGTCATCGCCGAACTGGACCGCCTCATGGAAAGGGAGTTCAAGCAGACCTTTGACGCGGTCAACGAGAAGTTCAAGGCCTTCTTCCAGCGCCTCTTCGGCGGGGGGGCGGCACGCCTCGTCCTGACGGACCCGGACGACCTCACCCACACGGGCATTGAGATCGTGGCGCGGCCCCCGGGCAAGCGGCAGCAGACCCTGGCCGCGCTCTCCGGCGGCGAGAGGGCCCTCACCGCCGTGGCCCTCCTCTTCGCCATCCTGGAGGCGAGCCCGACGCCCTTCTGCGTCCTGGACGAGGTGGACGCCATGTTGGACGAGGCGAACATTGGGCGCTTCCGGGAGGCCCTGGTGGAACTGAGCCAGAAGACCCAGTTCATCGTCATCAGCCACAACCGCAAGACCATTGAGGCGGCCCACCGCATCTACGGCGTCTCCATGCGCCGGGACGGGAGTTCCCAGGTGGTCTCCCTGCGCTTGGATGAGGTGGAGGCCGAGGAACCAGAGGAGGCGGCCGCGTGAAGCGCATCCTGCTTCTCACCACTGGCGGCACCATCGCCATGCGGGAACAGCGCCCCGGCGAGGGCGCGACGCCCGCGCTGGAGGCCGACGACCTCCTGGCTGCCCTGCCGCCCAGGGCGCTGGACCTGCAGATAGAACGCCTCTGCAACCTGCCCAGCGCCCACCTGGACCTGGAGACCCTCTGGGCCCTCCGCAACCGGGTCCACCGTGCCCTCTCCACGGGGGAGGCCGACGGCGTGGTCATCACCCACGGCACCGACACCATGGAGGAGACGGCCTACCTCCTGGACCTGACGGTGCCGGGCGATGGGCCCGTGGTCCTCACGGGGGCCATGCGCACGGCCTCCGACCCGGGGTACGACGGGCCAGCCAACCTCCTGGCCGCGCTGCGGGTCGCCGCCTCGGACGCGGCCCGGGGCCTGGGGGCCCTGGTGGTCATGAACGATGAGGTCCACGCCGCGCGCTACGTGACCAAGACCCACACCCTGAACCCTGCCACGTTCCGCTCGCCAGGGGCTGGCCCCGTCGGCGTCGTGGCGGGTGGGGAGGTGCACCGCCTCTTTCACCTCGCGCGCCGCACCGTGGACCCGCCGGCCCTGGAGCGCCGGGTGGCGCTCCTGAAACTGGCCGTGGGCATGGAGACGGACCTCCTGGAGTGGCTGCTGGAGCGGAGGGAGGTGCGCGGCCTCGTTGTGGAAGGGCTGGGAGGGGGCCGCGTGCCGCCCTGGTGGGTGCCCGTCCTCGCCCGGGCCAGGGACCAGGGCGTGGAAGTGGCGGTGGCCAGCCGCTGCTCCGAAGGGGTGGTCTGGGATGGGTACGGCTACGCCGGGGCCCACCGGGACCTGGCGCGGCTGGGGGTCCTCTTCGCCCGGGGGTGGAACGGGCCGAAGTGCCGCATCCGGCTGATGGCCATCTTGGGCGCGGCCTCGGACCCCGCGGAGGTCCAGCACCTCTGGTCTGCCCTGCCCTGACCCCCTCCCCGCGGGCGGGAGGCTGGCTCCCGTTGGGAAGGGGTCAGGCGGTCGCTGGCTCCTTCACGGGTTCCACCCGCACGGCGCAGACCTTGTACTCGGGGATCTTGGCCACCGGGTCCAGGGCGGCGATGGTCAGTTTGTTCACTGCCGCTTCGGCGAAGTGGAAGGGCATGAACACGACACCTCGCTCGGGTTTCTTGGTCACCTGGGCCGTGGCCACAATCTCGCCTCGCCGAGAGATGAGGCGCACTTCATCCCCATCCTGGATTCCCAAGGCCCTGGCGTCGGCAGGATTGAGTTCAACCAGAGGTTTGGGATAGGCCGTATTCAGCCCCTTGGACCGGCGGGTCACAGAACTGTGGAAGTGGTAGAGCACCCGCCCCGTGGTGAGCAGGAATGGATACGTCTCGTCCGGCTCCTCGGCAGGAGGCAGCCAGTCCACAGGGGAGAAGAGGCCGCGCCCGCGCACGAACTTGCCCACGTGGAGGATCGGGGTGCCAGGGTGATCGGCGCTGGGACAGGGCCACTGGAGGCCCCGATCGCCGATGCGTTCGTAGGTGATGCCTGCGTAGGAGGGGGTGAGCCTGTTGATCTCCTCCATGATCTCGCGGGGGGAGGTGTACGTCAGGCCCTCATATCCCATCCTTCTTGCGATCTCACCCACGATCCACCAATCTTGCCTTGCCTGGCCAGGGGGTGGGACTGCCGGCCGAACGAACTGCACCCTGCGCTCAGAACTCGTAAAAGTGCCCTCTTTCTCAGCCCAACTCACGCCGGGGAGGACCACGTCGGCGTGAGCAGCCGTCTCGGTGAGGAAGATATCCTGGACCACGAGGAATTCCAAGCGATCCAGGGCCTCTTCCACATGGTGGGCATCCGGGTCCGTCAGGATAGGGTTTTCGCCCAAGATATACATCGCCCTGACGCGCCCTTCATGGGCAGCGTTCACCATCTCTACCACAGTCAGACCAGGTACAGAAGGCAGGGGGACCCCCCAGGCCGTCTCAAACTTTGCCCTCGCCGCCTCGTCGTCCACGCGCTGGTATCCTGAGAACACGTTGGGCAGGCCCCCCATGTCGCAAGCCCCTTGGACGTTGCTCTGGCCGCGCAGGGGGTTGACTCCTCCGCCTGGCACGCCCATGTTGCCCAGGAGCATCTGCAAGTTGGCACAGGAGAGCACGTTCTGATGCCCGGTGACATGCTGGGTGATGCCCATAGCATAGAGGAGTGCGCCTGGCTTGTGCGTAGCCAGCAAGCGAGCAGCCTGGATGATTTTCTCCTCTGGCACGCCTGTGATGGCCGCGGCTCGTTCTGGGGGATACTCCAACACCTTATCGCGGAACGCCTCAAAGCCTTCTGTGCGCTCGGCGACAAAGGCCTTGTCATAAAGGTCTTCTGTGATGAGGACGTTCATGATCCCATTGAGCAGGGCGATGTCGGTGCCAGGCCTGTGCTGGAGGTGCAGGGTTGCAAACCGGGTCAGGGGGATCCTGCGGGGATCGGCCACGATCAGGAGAGCCCCCCGCTGCTTCACTGCCTGCCGCAGGCGCATGCCGAGCACCGGATGCTGTTCCGTGGTGTTAGAGCCGATCACGAAATAGATCTGAGCCTCGTTCGCCACGTCGTCAAAGGAGTTTGTCATGGCCCCTGATCCGAAGGCGGTGACCAGACCGGTCACAGTGGGGCTGTGTCAGAGGCGCGCACAGTGATCAACATTGTTGGTGCCGACCACCGCGCGGGCAAACTTCTGCATGACGAAGTTCTCTTCGTTGGTGCACTTGGCCGAGGTTAGGAAGGCAAGCGCATCCGGTCCGTGCCTCGCCTTGACCTCAAGGAGCTTGCTGGCCACCAGATCCAACGCCTCATCCCAACTTGCGGGGACGAATTCTCCGCCCCGCCGGATGAGGGGCTGGGTGAGCCGGTCAGGGTGGTGGACGTAGTCCCAGCCGAAGCGGCCTTTGACGCAAGTCCAGCCGTGGTTGGCTGGGGCATCCCACTTGGAAGTCACCTGCACGATCCGGCCGTCCTTGACGTTGAGGTAGAACTGGCATCCCACGCCGCAGTAAGAGCAGGTGGTGGCTACCCGAGTGAGTTCCCACGAACGCCCTTGATGCAGGCGAAGTTTGGGCACCAGTGCGCCTGTGGGGCACACCTCCACGCACATGCCGCAGAACTCACAGACGCTCTCTTGCAGGGGGACATCAAAGGCTGCTCCGATCTTGGAGTCAAACCCCCGTCCGATGACGCCAATGGCCTCAACCCCGTTGATCTCATCACAGGCGCGCACGCAACGCCGACAGAGGATGCATTTGTTGTAATCGCGCTCAAAGAAAGGGTTGGAGCCGTCCAGGGGATAAGAATGTTTCACACCCGGGAAGCGCGTCTCCTTGACCCCAAGTTCGTACGCCAAAGCCTGGAGTTCACAGGCTCCCGCCACCTCACAGGTCAGGCAATCCAGAGGATGGTCGGAGAGGAGGAGGTCCAGCACGAAGCGCCGGGCTTCCACTACCTTGGGAGAAGAGGTCCGGATCTGCTTTCCGGCGGCGTCTTCCACGGGGAATGTGCAGGCAGGCTGAAGGGTCTTCTGCCCCTCAATCTCCACCAGGCACATGCGGCAAGCCCCCGTGGGCTTCAAAGCCGGATGGTGGCACAGGGTGGGGATCCGAATGCCGGCCTTTGTAGCCGCTTCTAGGATGGTCTGGCCCTCTGAGGCGAGGATTTCCTTCCCGTCCACGGTGATGTAGATCTCGCGCATCTGGCACTCCCTTCTAGGTTGTCCCTACAACATCGCGCTGGGAAGACTGAAGCCTGTCTGCCTCCAGGGAGGGGGAAGCAGGGTCAAGGCTTGGGGAGGGTGTACTGCTCCAGGGCGGGCGGTACCCGGCTCTGGCTTGTGCACGCCCCTTCGGGTTAGGGGAAGATCGGTTTGCCATCTCAAACAGGGTGCTCCCATTTTGAGGCTCTTGCCATTATACTGCGCGAGCGCTCAGGCGTCAAATGAGGGTATGTGCGTTTTTACACAAAGTTGGCATGGCATCGGCACGGGCCACACAGTTGCACGAGGCCCCATTCCCTCACCTTCCGAGCGCCTTCCACAGGCGCCCCCGGGCAGCCCGCAAGGCGCGGTGGACCTCCCCCGGCGTCTGCCCCAGGGCGCGGGCGATCTCCGCCACCGGCTCCTCGCAGCCGTAGCGACGCCAGAGGAGGTCCCGGTCCTCCGGCGCGAGGGTGGCCAGCGCTGCGCGCGCCTGGGCCACCTCTTCGTCCCGGAGCACCTGCTGCACCAGCCCTGGACCGGGGGCGGGCCACTCCTCCGCTGGCCCCTCCGGGCCTTCCTCGTCGGCCTCCCCGGGGTGAGCGGGCCCTTGCCATGCCTCCTCCCGCCAGGGCACGCCCAGGCGCAGGGGCGGCCGCCGCAAGAGGTGCCGCAGGACCGTGGGCAGGCGGTAACTCCACCGCTGGAGGACGTCATAGGAACCGCTCCCCGGCCCCTGCATCAGCCAACAGTGGAACTCCAGGAAGAGGTCCTGCAGGAGGTCCTCGGCGTCGTAGAAAGGGACCTCGCCCCGCTCCAGGCGGAGGAGCGCGGGGCGGGCCCGGGCGCGGGTCACCGGCAGGGCGAGGTGCCAGAGGCGCGCCAGGGAATCCCTATCGCCGGCCCGGGCGCGCGAGGCCAGGGCTTCCAGGGAGGCAGGGTCGTGTCGCCTGGGGGCCATCGTGCCGGTTCCTCCTCGTCTGCGGGGACGGGAGCCCCTCTCACCCCGGGGACGCGGTCTCCTCATCCGTGGGGACGAGCATCGTGGCAGCCAGGGGTGGGCACCGGTCCTCTTCCAGCAGCGTGACGAGGGCCAGGGAGAGGAGCCAGTCGTCGTGGCCGCCGGGCGGCGCGCCCCAGGCGAGGGCCTGGCCGGGCCGCAGGGCGTACTGGGCGGCGCGCACCTCCTCCCAGAAGGCGGCCTGCTCTGGGGAGCCGTCGGGCCGGTGGTCCAGCACGCGGCCGGCATCGCACAGGGCGAGGAAGGTCCAACCCACAGCCGACTTGCGGGAAGCGGTGAGGGTGACCGGCACCACCCGCTCCCCCAGTTCCGCCTGGA
>DAOTYM010000323.1:0-4149 GCA_034434775.1 Anaerolineae bacterium
CCAGGGCCCGCTCCAGGTCGCACCAGCGGAGGTCGTCGCACTCGCCCGCCAAGGTGATATCCAGGATGCCCTGGCTGGAGATGTTGAGGAAAGCCAGCACGTGGACGGGCACGGCCTCGGCCACGTAGCGCCGGAACCCGGGGAAGGCGACCGCGCCGGCCGTGCCCGCGTCCACCCAGGTCGTCACCCCCGAGCGGGGGGCCAGCGCCCAGGGGTCCACGGCCAGGGCCGAGGCCCCCCAGTAGATGTGGGTGTGCAGGTCCACGAGGCCCGGCACCACCAGGAGCCCCCGGGCATCCACCACCTCCTGGGCGGATTCGGGGGGGATGTCCGGTGCGACGCGGGCCACCTTTCCTCCGGCCAGGGCCACGTCGCAACGCCCATCCCGGCCGGCCGCCGGGTCCAGCACACGCCCGCCCCGGATGAGGAGGTCGTAGAGTTGCGGCATCAGGGTCTCTTCCGACATGGCTCACGCCTCCGCCAGGGCCTCTTCAAAGGCGGCGACCATCGTCCCCGGCGCGACCCGGTACCCCAGGCCGCGCAGCGTCCGCTCCAGGGCGGCCAGGGTGGGGATGAGCATCTCCTCGCTGGCCTGCACGCCCTGGTGGGAGAGGCGGAAGAGTTTCCCCTTGGTGGGGCCGGCCATGGAGCCGGAGATGAGGACGCCCTGGTCCTCCATGCCCCGCACGATCTCGCCTTCGTCCAGCCCCTCGGGGACGCGCACCGCTGTGACGCAGTTGCCAGCCAGGTCCCGCCGGGGGAAGAGTTCCAGCCCGGCCGCCTCCACAGCCCGGCGGGTGGCTTCGGCGTGGCGGGCATGGCGCGCCCAGCGGGCCTCCAGCCCCTCTTCCAGCACCTGGCGGCAGGCCTCCTGGAGGGCGTAGACCAGGTGGGTGGAGGGGACCACGGGGTAGGCCCGCGGGAAGGGCTTGCCGAAGAACTGGTCCTTCCACCGCTTGAGGTCCAGGGCGTAACTCTGGCAGACGGTGCGGCGGCGGTCCATAGCCTCGTAGGCCCGCGGGCTCACCGCCACCAGGGAGAGGCCGATGAGGGACCCCAGCCCCTTGTTGCTGGTGCAGACGGCCAGGTCCACGCCCCAGGCGTCCATGGCAAAGGGCATGCACCCCACGGAGGAGATGACGTCCACCAGGAACAGCGCGTCGTGGCGGCGGCAGATCTCGGCCACCTCCTGCAGGTCGTAGCGGGCCCCGGTGGAGGTCTCCGAGTGGACCATGGCCACGACCTTGGGGCGCACCCTCTCCACGGCCTGGGCCACGGCCCGCAGGTCCACTGGGCCGCCCCAGGGCCCCTCCACCACCGTGGGTTCCGCCCCGGCGCGCCGGGCGATCTCCACGGCCCAGGAGGCGAAGGTCCCGTTGACCAGGTGCACGGTGCGGTCGCCCCGCTCCACCACGCTCACCAGGGCCGCCTCCAGGCCCAGGCGGCCCGACCCCGGGAGGACCGTGACCCACGACGTGGTGCGGAAGAGGTCCTTCAGCATCGCGAGGACGTGGTCCAGCACCTCCCCGAAGGCACGGCTCTGGTGGGTGATGGCCGGCCGGTTCATGGCGGCGATCACGCGGTGGTCCACAGCGATGGGCCCTGGCGTCATCACCAACATCCCACACCTCCCTTGAAGGAAATCACGAATGATGCGAATAGGGCGAATGACACGGGTGCTTCATTGGTGAAAACTCGTCCGTGCCGTTCGCCGCATTCGTGCCATTCGTGGAAGGAAATCACGAATGATGCGAATGGGGCGAATGACACGAATGCTCTTATTGTAAAAATTCATTCGTGCCATTCGTGATCACCTCTCCCGCGTAGGCGAAGAGCGCGGGCGTGCCGCCCGTGTGCAGGAAGATGACCGTGTCGCCCTTCCCCCATCGCCCCTGCCGGACTTGGTCCACGAGGCCCGCCATGGCCTTGGCCGTGTAGACCGGGTCCAGGACGATCCCCTCCGTGCGGGCCAGGAGCCGCATCGCCTCCAAGCCGGCCGCGGAAGGGTCGGGGTAGGCGGGGGCGAAGTACTGGTTGAAGGCCAGGACGTCCTCTGCAGTGAAGCGGAAGGGCAGCCGCAGCAACTGGGCGGCTTCGCTGGCGATCTGGGCCACCCGTGGGCGGGCGTCGGGGCCGTGGCCGCCGTGGTACACGCTCCAGACGGGGAGGTCCCAGGCCAGGGCCCGTGTCCCCACGAGGAGGCCAGCCTGCGTGGCCCCTCCCGACGAGGCGACCAGGGCGGCCGGCTTCAGGTCCAGGCGCTGGCACTCCTCCCAGAGTTCCAGCGTGGCGGCCACATACCCCAGCGCGCCGAAGGCGACGTCGGTCCAGCCGGTCACGTAGGGCCGCCGGCCCTGGGCCTGCAGGCCCTCGGCCAGGGCCAGGATGCGGGCACGCTGCTCCTCTTCCGTCCCCGCCAGGAACTCCACGTGGGCCCCCAGGAGGAGGTCCAGGAGGAGGTTCCCCTGGGGCGGGTCGGCGGGCTGGCCGTGGGTCTTCCGCAGGACCAGGTAGGCCTCCAGGCCCAGTTTGGCGCAGGCGGCGGCGATCTGACGGCAGAAGTTGGACTGCACCGCCGCGCCCGCGACCACGCAATCGGCTCCCTGGGCCACAGCGCGGCCCAGGCGGAACTCCAACTGGCGGGCCTTGTTCCCTCCAAAGGCGAGACCGGTGGCGTCGTCCCGCTTGATCCAGAGGGAAGGCCCGCCCAGGCGCTCGCTCAGGCGGGGCAGCGGTTCCAAGGGGGTGGGCAGGTGCGCCAGGCGCGCTCGGGGGAAGCGGGCCAGGCGTTCGCCCAGTTCTGCGGGCGTCAGGGGGCCTTCTTGAGAAGAGGTGGGGGCCATTCGGCTCACTCCTGCGCCGCGCTCTCCCGCTGGCGGAGGTACTCGGCCACGCGGCGGCCGGTCTCCAGGTCGTCCTGGTAGACCAGTTCTTCCACGCGCGCCACGTCTCCCGCCTCGCACGCTTCCAGGATCTGGCGGTGGATCTGCATCCGCCACTGGGCTGCGCCAGGGAGGTCAATGAAGAGCCGGTTGTAGTGGCGGGTGTGGGTCCACAGGTTGGTTTCCAGGAAGTGGATGAGGCGCGGCCGCCCGGAGGCCATGTAGAGGGTGCGGTGGAACTCCCGGTTCACCTCGTGCAGTTCTTCCGTGCGGCCGCTCTCCAGGAGGGCCTCGGCCTGCACCAAGAGGCCCTTCATGCGAGCCAGGACCTCGGGGGTCAGGCGGGGGACGGCCAGGCCAGCCACCAGGCGTTCCAGGGTGGCCAGGACCAGCCAGTCGTCCTCCACTTCGTCGGGGGAGAGGGCGCGGATGACCGTGCCCCGGCGCACGTCCGCCTCCACCACGCCGTAGGCTTCCAGGAGGACGAGGGCCTCCCGGACCGGGGTGCGGCTCACCCCCAGCCGGCGGGCGAGGTCCACTTGGTCCAGGGGGTCGCCCGGCCGGAGGTAGCCCCGGGCGAGGTCGCTCTGGATCCGGGAGAGGACCAGTTCCCGCAGGGTGGTGGCGCGCTGGCTGGGGAAGGAAGCCATGGCCTCGTGCCTCCCGATGCTGGACGGAGCCGGCAAGGGTGTATCCATGCATCCACAGTATACCACAGGGGCCGTGTCGCGTCAAGGGGGGCGGGGGCCGTGCCCGCTCCACGCGCCGGCCGGAGCGGAACCGCCCCGTGCGGCCGGGTTTTTTGACAAACTCTGCAAGGCTGCTATAATAGATGTGCTTGTGGGCCGTTAGCTCAACTGGCAGAGCAGCTGACTCTTAATCAGCGGGCTGGAGGTTCGACTCCTCCACGGCTCACCTGATTACGAGATATAGGGCATGCGCCTCCCGTGTGCCACTATTCCCAGTGGTGCGCGGGAGGTTTTTCTATGGCCGCCCCCATGCCGCCAAAAGACGAAGGATTTGCACCCGCGCCAGGTCCATCCGGTGACGGCTCCCCTCCCAGTCGCCGGCGCGCGCTCCTCCTGGCGTACGGGGTACACCCCCCTTCACGCAACTTGGGCCTCAATCCCACCGCGAAAGCGGGTCATGGCTGCCCAGAACTTGACATAGTATGGAACTTCCGCTACAATAGAGGTGAGCGGCGTTTGGACCCTTCCCGTCAGGTGGATGAAGCCGTCGGTCCCCGGGGATGGCACGGATTTTGCTC
>DAOTYM010000324.1:0-13854 GCA_034434775.1 Anaerolineae bacterium
ATGATCCTGACCACCGAGGCGTTGGTGACGGAGATCCCAGAGAAGGAGAAGCCCGCGGCCCCGCCGCCGGAATACTGATCCCGCCACCAATCCCTGAACCTTGTAGGGGCACAGCAGTGCTGTGCCCCTTTTGCATCCCCACGTTGTGGGTAGGGGCACAGCGACGCTGTGCCCCTACAGAGGGCGGCGCACCTCATGGCCGGGTGCAGGTCCGTTCCATCCGTTCCCCGAATCCGCTGACAGGGCCCTGGGCAGGCACAAGGGCCTGGCCCTACGGGGTTCTGGCGGAGCCAAGCACCTTCTCCACCGCCTGCACCAGTTCGTGGGGGCCGAAGGGCTTGGTGATGTAGTCGTCCACCTTGGCGATGTGCAGCCCCAGCACCTTGTCTATGCTCTGGGCCTTGGCCGTGACCACGATGACCGGGATACCCTGCAGGTCCGGCGAGGCCTTCATCTCGCGGTAGACCTCCCACCCGTCCATCTCGGGCATCATGATGTCCAGGAGGACCAGGTCCGGCCGCTTCTCCCGCATCTGGCGCAGGCCCTCCTTGCCCCCCAAGGCCCCTCGGACGGTGTACCCCTGCCGCTCCAAAATCCACCGGATGAGGTCAATCATGTCGGCCTCGTCCTCAATGCAGAGGATATCGGCCTTCGCCTGTTCTGCAACCATCGGTGCCTTCTCTCCTTTCCTCCGAGGCCGGCCAGCGCGAGGCGTTCAGTACTCGCGGGCCTCTTCCTCCCCGCGCAGCACCCGCAAGGCCCCCTGGGCCATGGCCAGCATCTCGTCCTCCCCGGGGTACACGAGGACAGGGGCGATCCACCCCACCCGCTCCTTGATCCAGCCCACCAGCATCTCGGAGCGGGCGAGGCCCCCCGTGAGGACGATGGCATCTACCTCGCCCTTGAGGACGGTGGCCATGGCCCCGATCTCCTTGGCGATCTGGTAGGCCATGGCCTCGTAGATGAGGCGCGCGTGCTCGTCGCCGGCAGCGATGCGCCGCTCCACTTCCCGGGCGTCGTTGGTCCCCAGGTGGGCCACGAGGCCCCCTTGGCCGGCGATCTTGCGGAAGAACTGCTCGTAGGTCAGGCGGACGTGCTCGTAGGGCGGCACGGAGTAGGCCATGCGCAGCACGTCCCCCACCGGCAGGCCCCCAGCCCGCTCCGGGGCGAAGGGGCCAGTCCCATCCAGGGCCTGGTTCACGTCAATCTGGCGGCCGCGCCGATGGGCGGCGACGGAGATCCCCCCGCCCATGTGGGCCACCACCAGGTTGACCTCGGTGTAGGCCCGGCCCAGGTCGCGGGCAGCGCGGCGGGCGGTGGCCTTCAGGTTCAGGGCGTGGGAGAGGCTGCGCCGTTCAATCTCTGGCAGGCCGCTCACCCGCGCCAGGGGCTCAAACTCGTCCACGCAGACCGGGTCCACGATGAAGGCAGGGCAACCAGCCCTCTCGGCGACCTCGTGGGCGATGAGGGCGCCCAGGTTGCTGGCGTGCTCCCGCTCCTTGGGGGCGCGCAGGTCCGCAAGCATCCTCTCGTTCACCCGGTAGGTGCCGCTCTCAATGGGCCGCAGGATGCCTCCGCGCCCGACCACGGCATCCAGGCTCTCCAGGGGGATGCCCCGGTCCCGCAGGAACTGGAGCACAGCGTCGCGCCGGAACCCGTACTGGTCCGCGATGCGGGAGTACTGGGCCAACTCCTCGGGGTGGTGGTGCAGGACCTCCTGCACCACCAGCGTCTCGTCCTCAAAGAGGGCCACCTTGGTGGAGGTGGAACCAGGGTTGATGGTCAGGATGCGGGCCATGGGCCTTGCCTCGTCAGGTGATGGGCGGACGGTCAAAGTAGATGCTCTTGCCCGTTGCCGAAAGGGGGATGCCCAGGACGACGTCGGCATCGCTCAGGCCACAGCGGCGCGCCCCCACGCCGATGCGGTACATGACGCGGTTATCCACGTTCAGCAGGCTGGCCAGTTTGACGGCCGAACCGACAGCGATGCCCAGGTCCACCAGGCGCCAGGCGCACTGGGGGCCCCGGAACTCGCCCTCCAAGGTGTTGGGGCGGATGCACGTCTCCGCGCCGCAGGCCGAGCAGTTCAGCGCGGCGACCTTGGCCTCCTTGAGGCCGATGAGGACCACGCAGTCGGAGTCCGCGACGTTCTTAGCGTCCCGCTCCCAGCCCTGGGGCTTGCCCAGGAGCCGGCCGTGCTCTCGCATGGCCTCGGCCAGGCGCGTCAGGTCCTCCCCCTCCACGATGCGGATGGTGATGAAGTTCTCCCCCTTGGCCTTGGGGGCCGTGGTGGCGGCGATGGCCATCAGTTCGGCGACGATGCGCAGTTGGCTCATGGTGCGTCCACTCCTCTATCGTGTGTGTGCGGTGTGCAGGAACACAGCCTGCCTGCCGATCACCATGTACGGCACACCGGCCTCACCCAGGCTCAGGGCCACCCGCTCAAGAAGACGTGCGAACATTGATCACCTGGGCCAGGCGGATATCCACCTCAATTCCCTCCAAGGGGTCTTCCAAAGGCAGGACACCCAGGACGAGGGCTTCCTGAAGCAGGGCCTCCACGATCCGCAGATTGCGGAAGTAATCCGCGGGCTCCTGGCGCATCTGCGCCTTTTCAAAAGCCTCCACCCACGGGTGCCGTGTCCGCGGGTTTCCTCTCTCCTGCTCCTGGCTCATGGAGCCGCACCATCCTCCCTTTTGCCGTGGGCTTTCGGGGCCCTGCGTTGCCTGCACCGCCTTTCGCGCCCGCGGACTCACCCCTCGTCCTCCTTGTCCTCTTTCGGGGCCTGGGGCTCCGCCGGCGGTGCAGCGCCCTTGCGCCGCCGGCGCAGGGCGGCCTCGGCCCCCAGGGCGTAGAGGGAGCCTGGCAGGGCCTCTATGGCGGCGTTGAAGTGCCCCACAGCGCGGTCGCCCTGGCCCAGGCGCTCGTAGGCGATGCCCAGGTTGTAGTGCGCGGCCGCGGCGTGCCGGGGCGAAAGGTCCTCCTCCTGGAGGAGCGGCTCCAGGACCTCGCGCGCTCTCTGGGGGTTCCCGGCTTTGACCCACAGGGCCCCCCGGTTCAGGAGCGCGATCCGGCGCGCCGCGGTGTCCGGCCAGAGGCGCAGGGCCAGGCTGTACAGGGACTGGGCGAGACCGAACCGCCCCTGCCGCCCGACGAGGGTGCCCAGTTCCGCAAGCCACCGGCTGCGCATGGTCACCAGGTAGAGGGCCACCAGCACCAGCACGGGGCTCGCTGGGGCGCCCGCGGCAAGGGACGCTCCCACGATGAGGCCCCCCAGGGCCAGGGATTCCAAAGCGAAGCGCGTGGAAAGGCCCTCTTGCCGGACCAGGCTCAGCCCCCCGAACAGGAGGATGTACAGGAGGACCACCAGCACGTTGAGCAGATGTGGGTTGATGATCTGCACTTCCCCTCCCAGGACTCAGGCGAACAAGTGTTCCGCCACCCGTCGGAGCATCTCCACACCGCGCACTTCCCGCTCAAACAGGGGGACGATGGCCCGCACATTGCCGTCAAACTGCCGCCAGATCTGGTCCAGGTACTCCTTCTGCATGGCCACGCGGTTGCGCACGAACTCCGGCGCCTCGGGGCCCAGGCTGGTCTCGTCAATCACCATGTTCACCACCACGCCCCCCACCGGGATGCCGAACTCGTTGAACCACTGGATGAAGCGGTTGATGACGGCGATGGGCAGGGCCTCGGGCAAGGTCACGAAGAAGAAGGCCGTCTTGTCGGCATCGGTGAGGAGGGCCTTCGCGTGCTGCATCCGCTCCCGGAAGTTGACCAGGTACTCCATGAGGGGGTCCTTCTCCTCCTTCCTCCTGCTGTAGGAGAGGAGTTGCCTCAGGCTCCTGGCCTCCTCCCGGCTCTTCAGCATCTTGTTGACCCAGAGGGAATAGACGCTGGACATGCCCAGGAGGCGCCGGGCGTTCGCCGTAGGGGCCGTGTCAAAGACGTAGGCCTCGTATTCGTCCTTGAACATGAGGTCAATCATGTTCTCAAACATGGCCGACTCTTCAAAGGCCGGGTTCATGGTCGCCGATTCCACGAACTCGTCGGCCCGGGTCTTGATGTCGGCGAACTTGAGGAACCACTCAATCTTCTCCCGGATCTCCCGCTTGGACTTCTCAATGGTCTCCCGGGTGTCAATCTCGTAGGCGCAGAGGTTGGGGACGCCCTTCACCGGCGTGTGGCGGCCGAAGACATCCTGGTCCAGGAGGCTGGTGAGGCTGTGCACCGGGTTGGTGGAGGCCAGGAGCGTCCGCCGGCCCTGCTGGGCGAGCCACAGCGCAGCCGCGCCGGCCATGACCGTCTTGCCCACACCCCCCTTGCCGCCGAAGAAGAGGTACTTCAGCGTCGGGCGAGATCGGAGGAACTGCTGGGCCGAGAGTTGCACCTTCTGCTCCATGTCACTCCCTCCCTTCGGCCCCGTCGGACCCGAAGAGGGTTTCGGCCATCCTCTCAATCATCGGCAGGCCGGTGATGTCCCGCTCAAACTCCGGCACGTAAGCCAGGATCTCCCCGCCGAAGGTCGCCTCAATCTCCTGGAGGTACCTCTTCTGCATCTGGAGGCGGTGGCGGAGGTATTCGGGGATGTCCTGGCCCTCCAGTTCGGGCGGCAGGACGCGGTTCACGATGTACCCCGAGAGGGGCACCTCGTACTTCCGGAAGAGGGTGGCTGCCTTCTGCGTATCCAGGATGGCCATGGCCTCCGGGATGAGGACGAAGAAGAAGGCCGTCTTCACCTTGTCCGTGAGGATGCTGGACGAGGTGTTGATGCGCTGCTTGATGTACTGGAGTTCCTTGAGGATCATGTCCTCTTCGGTCTCCTTCCGGCGCTGCAACACCTTGGCCACCTTCTCGTACTCGGCCATCTCCTGGCGCAGGGCGGTGATCTTGTCAATCCATTCGTCGTAGACCTTGGCCATGCTCAGGTAGTAGAGGGCGTGGCCCAGGGGCACCATGTCGTAGATGTAGTAATCGTAGCCCCCGGTGACGACGATGTCCACCACCTGGTCAAAGATGGCGCTTTCCTCCATGGCCGGCTCGGCGGCCGCGGCCCGGATGTAGTTGTCAATCTCCTCCGGCACCTCTGCCAGGCCGTACATGTCCAGGATCTTCCGCCGGATCTCCTCCTGGTAGGCCGCGATGCGCTGGTCCGCGTCAATCTCCTGCGCGAAGAGGCCCTTGATGATCTCCACCGGGCCCTTGCCGTAGATATCGCGCTGGAAGATGTCGGTCAGGGAGGCCTGGGGGTCCACCGAGAAGACCAGGACCTTGTACCCCTTCTTCGCCAGGTAGTAGGCCGTGGCGGCGGAGAAGGTCGTCTTGCCCAATCCCCCCTTGCCCCCGTACATGATGTAACGCCGTTCCGGATGTTCTGCGAAAACCTTGGCGAGAGAAATGGCTATCACCCCCTCTCTGGTGGGCCGCCGCGCGCGAGGGTGGCGCAAGCGGCCCCTAGGGACGCGCGTCACGCCAGCGCGTCGGTCAGGTCCCGTTCCCGCAACATCCGCCGCTTCCAGGTGGAGATCTGCGGGACCACGTAGGGCAGCAGGCGGAGCGAGTAGTAGGGCGGCAGGATGGGGATGCCGAGGAGGTCGCCCATCGTGATGAGGATGAAGAGGTGCTCCATGCTGCCCCGGGTCTTGAGGGCAAAGCGGGCCATGTCGTGGCCGGCCATGCCGTAGAGGATGCCCTTGAACTTGTCCAACACGCTCAGTTTCTCTTCCTCTTCCGTCATCGTCTCTCTCCTTGTTCGCTCTCTCCGAAAACCTCGCTTCCGCCACCTGCCAGCGCTGCAACCAGCACTGCACAGGAGGGTCAACCTATCTCGTGCCGCACGAGTTCCGTGAAGTCCCGCTCTCGCAACATGCTCCGCTTCCAGACGGGAAGGTAGGGGGCCATGTAGGGCAGGAGGCGCAGCGCGTAGTAGGGAGGGAGGATGGGCACGCCCAGCAGGTCCCCCAGGACGGCAAGGACGAAGAGCCGCTCCAGCGAAGCCTTCTCCTGGCGCAGTTCCTGGACGAAGTCGTAGACAGTGGCGCCGTAGAGGACGTCCACGAAGGCTCGCCACGCGCTCTCCAACTTCCCTCGCCACGAGCGGCCGGACATGCGCCCTTGTCCTCCTGTCCAGGCCGTGGGAACAGTGCTGCTTTGAGGGGGCCGGGAACTTCGGGGGTATGATAATACAATTTGCCCCCCTGGTCAAACCGGTGGCGCAGCAGGCTTTCGCGCCGCACAGGGCTCCCCCTCAACCAGTGCCCTACACAGGACGTCCTCGCCCCGCCGACGCCGTCAGCGGTTCCCGGAGCGCCGATCCCATTGGACAAAATGGGCGTTCTGAGGTACACTTTATGGATAGATGCTGGAAATCGGGAAGTTTCACCTGAGGAGGACGCACGTTGCCGAACACGAAATCTGCGGCAAAGGCTCTGCGCCAGTCGGAGAAACGGCGGCGGCGCAACCAGGCTGTGCGCTCGGCAACCCGGACGTACATCAAGAAGGCCCGCCTGGCGATGGAGGCCAGCAGCCGAGATGAGGCCTGGGAAGCCCTGCGCCAGGCTATCCGCGCCCTGGACAAGGCCGCGCAGAAGGGGGTCATCCACCGCAACAACGCCGCGCGCCGCAAGTCCCGGCTGATGCGCTTGTTCAACAGCAAGTTCCCCCCGGCGGCCGCTGCCTGACCCGCCGAGATGCCCCCCGAAGCGCGTGGGCGCTTGGGGGAGGTGGGCCCTTTTCTCCACAACCCCGTGAAGCGTGTGCCCGTGCCCGAAGCAGGGGCACACGCTTCATGTTGCCCA
The DNA here is from genome assembly GCA_034434775.1 of Anaerolineae bacterium. Lineage (GTDB taxonomy): Bacteria > Chloroflexota > Anaerolineae > DTPP01 > DTPP01 > DAOTYM01. The sequence goes on from DAOTYM010000324.1 coordinate 6,802, forward strand.
CCGGAGAGAAGGCGAGGCCCGGGCTATCCCGCCTGGCGGATGGCCCGGATGCCCCGGAAGGCCTCCCACACCTCTGCCAGGCTCGTGTTGGAACGGCCCCGCTCCCGGTTCACAAAGCAGGTGGGGAGTTCCCCGAAGGTGCACCCCTGCCGGTAGAGCCGGTAGGCGATCTCGCTGAGGACGATGTAGCCGCGGGTGCGGATGGCATCCAGGTCCAGCGAGGCCAAGGCCTCCCGGCGGTAGCAGCGGTAGCCGTTGGTGTAATCGTGGATGGGAATGCCCAGGCACGCCCGCGCGTAGAGGTTGGCCAGGCGGCTGAAGAGGCGGCGCTGCCACGGCCAGTTCACGATGCGGCTCCCCGGCAGGTACCGCGAGGCGATGGCCACATCCACCTGCTGCCCCTTCTCCACCAGGGCCGGCAGTTCGCCTGGGTCGTGGGAGAGGTCCGCGTCCATCTCCACGACGTGGGTGACGTAGGGCAGGGCCAAGGCCGCCCGAAAGCCAGCGATACAGGCAGAGCCCCTGCCCCCCTTGCCCTGCCGGTGGATCACCCGCACCTGGGGCCTTTCCCTCGCCAGGGCGTCGGCCACGGCCCCAGTGCCGTCGGGCGAGTTGTCGTCCACGACGAAGAGGACCAGGTCCAGGGGCAGGGCGAGGAGCCCCTCCACCAGGAGGGGGAGGTTTTCCTTCTCGTTGTAGGTGGGGATGACGACGGCCACCGCCACGGGCGCACCCTCTGGGAGAAGTTGCGCCAAGGATACCCCAGGATGGCCTCGGCGTCAACCTGGCGCGAGGCTTGCAGTATCCCGCAGATTGCCGAAACGCGGGGTTCGGGCTATAATCCAGGCCGTGCCACTCTGAAGCCATCGTGGACGCGCAAGAGGAGGCCAGCGATGCCATACCTGCTGCCCGCGCTCATGTTCCTGGTGGGCCTCGCCAGCATAGGCGGCGCGCTCTTCGGGAGGGTGAGGAACCGCCGCATTGCCTTCGCCCTCCTGGGCCTCGCCCTCTGGGCTGGGGCCGCGTTGACCCTGAGTTCCCCGCCCACCCCGCCCACAGCCCGAAAGGGCCACACCCCGACAGCCGCAGCCGCAGAGCGCCCCACGCCGACCGTCGCCAGCGGCCCCCGCGGCTTCGTGGTCTTCCACTCGGACACCACGGGCAACTTTGAGATCTGGAGGATGCGCATCACGGGCACGGGCCTCCAGCAACTGACGAACCACCCGGAGCGGGACATTGAGCCCGCCTGGTCCCCGGATGGCTCCAAGATCGTCTTCGCCTCGGGCCGGGACGACCCGCTGGACCTGGAACTGTACATCATGAATGCCGATGGGTCCGACCAGCGCCGGCTCCTGGAGAGCCAGCCCGGCGACGATTGGGGGCCCCGGTGGTCGCCAGACGGGACCCGCGTGGCCTACCAGTCCAACCGGGACGGAGATTTTGAGGTCTATGTGGTGAACGCGGACGGCACCGGGCGCACCAACCTGACCCGCTTCCCCGCGGGGAACGACGCCCGCCCCGACTGGTCCCCCGATGGGGGGCGGATCGTCTTCCAGTCGGACCGGGACGGGGACAGCGAGATCTACGTCATGGACGCCGATGGGGCCAACCAGCGCCGCCTGACCCACGCCCCCGGCGACGATGAGAACCCCCGGTGGTCGCCAGACGGCAAGTGGATCCTCTTTGACAGCGACCGGGCAGGCGGGCGCAGCCTGTACGTCCTGCCGGCCGAAGGGGGGGAGCCACGGCGGCTGACCCCGCCCGAGTTCAACGCCGTGGCGGGGTGCTGGGCCATGGACGGGGAATGGGTCCTCTTCTCTTCGGACCGGGATGGCGATTGGGAACTCTACCTGATCCGCGCCGACGGCACCTCTCTGACGCGGCTCACGCGCCGCAAGGGGTTTGACCGGTGGCCGGACTGGACCGGCGAGATGCGCCTCCCGGCGGGCAAAGGGTGAGAGGGCAGGTGCCCGAAGGGCTCACAAGAGTGCGCCCGCAGCCATCCTGCGGGCGCACCTTGTTTTCCAGCGGACCTGTCCAGGCCTAGTACATGACCTTGGGGGGCAGGTGCTTGGCCTGCTCCACCCAGTCCTCCACCATCCGCAGCGAGGGCAGGCGGCGGACCAGGTGCTTTTCTACGTTGACCTGCTGCATCTTCATCCAGAGGTTCTGGGGGACGCGGTGTTGGAGTTCCCGCACGGTGTCCACCCCGGCTTCCTCTAGAAGGTCTGCATACTCTTCCCCCACCCCTTTGATGCGCATGAGGTCGGCCAGGTTCACCCACTCCAGGATGAGGGCGCCGGAGATGCCGGTTTTCTCTTCCAATTCCTTGCGGCCCTGGGGGGTGGCTCCGGCTTCCAGCAGGGCCTCCACGGTCCGGATGCCGGCCTTTTCCCGCAGGGTCTGGGCATAGGCAGGCCCGATCCCTTCAATTTTCAGGAGCGAAGTCATGGGCAGCCTCCTTTCTGCACCCCAAGGGTATCCCCAACGCGCCGCACCGAGTCCAAAGCGAGGAACAAGAAGCCAAAATGCATTATACCACACCTTTGCCTGGATGCAAACGAAGCCGACGCGTGAGTTCCAAGTGTATCGGAAAGCGAGATGGACCCAGTCCTCGCGCCATCTCGCAATGCCCCACCTTCACCGCCGCTTTTACCCCTCCTGCTCCCCGATTCCTTTCCCTCAACCGCACCCGGAGAGGGAGAGGGCCGCCCACAAACCTGTAGGGGCAATTCGTGAATCGCCCCTACCCAGGACGCGTCCTCGCACGGCCATTCGCGGAACCGAAAGTCGGGCACTGCACATTGCGCCACCACTTGCCCGGAAGCCCCCCCTGTGCTATGATTCCCTCCGGAGGGGATGCTCCGTCCTCCTTCAGCGTGCTTGTCCCCTGGAAGGAGGTCTTTGGCATGAATTGTCCCAACTGCGGGACCTGGAACCCTGATGATAAGAAGCAGTGCTGGCGCTGCGACGCGGAACTGCCGAAGCCCGAGCCTCCCAAGCCCAAGCGCAAGCCGGTCAACTGGCTCTGGATTGCCGTGGGCCTTTTCCTGCTCATCACCCTGACCCAGGCCTGCTGGGCCCTCCAGTTGCGGCAGCCTGCGCCCTTCCCTGGGGAGGCCCGCCTGCTCACCGCGCCCCCCGCCGTATGGACGATGGACCGCCGCTGAACGCAACGCCCTCCCGCCTGCGCATCTGGCTGGTGGAACCCTACGCCACAGGCTCCCACGCAGCCTGGGCGGAGGGGTATGCCGCGCATTCGCGCCACCAGGTCGTCCTTCTCACCCTGCCCGGTCGCTTCTGGAAGTGGCGCATGCACGGCGGCGCAGTGACCCTGGCCCGCCGCGCCCTGGCCCTCGGGGAGACGCCCGACGCCATCCTGGCCACCGACATGCTGGACCTGACCACCTTCCTCGCCCTGACGCGGGAGCGGTGCCACCACGTGCCGGTCGCCCTCTACTTCCACGAGAACCAATTGACCTACCCCCTGCCCCCAGGCCAGAAGCGCGACCTGCACTACGGCTTCATCCACTTCGCCAGCGCCCTCACCGCCCAGCGCCTCTTCTTCAACTCGGCCTACCACCTGGAGGCCTTCTTTGACGAACTGCCCCGCCTCCTGAAGCACTTTCCGGACTACAACGAACTGCACGAGGTGGAGCGGCTGCGGGCCCGCTCGGAAGTCCTCCCCCTGGGGCTGGACCTGAAGCGGCTGGACGCCTACCGGCCGGCCACCCCTTGGGAGGGCCGGCCCCTCATCCTCTGGAACCACCGCTGGGAATACGACAAGGACCCGGAAACCTTCTTCCGGGCCCTCTATGCGCTGGCCGCTGAGGGGGTGGACTTCGGGCTGATCCTGCTGGGGGAAAGTTTTCGTCAGAAGCCCCAGGAGTTCCTGGAGGCCCGAGAGCGGCTGGGGGACCGCATCGTCCAGTTCGGGTATGCCCGGTCCGATGCGGAGTATGCCCGTTTCCTGTGGCAGGCCGACGTGGTGGTCAGCACGGCGCTCCACGACTTCTTCGGCGCGGCCACCGTGGAAGCCGTCTACTGCGGATGCTTCCCCGTGCTGCCGCGCCGCCTGGCCTACCCGGAATGGATCCCCCGGGCCTGGCACGACGAGGTCTTCTACTCCTCCTTTGAGGAACTCCTGGCCCTCCTGCGGCGCCGCATCCTGGAGGTTGAGACGACGCGCCGCCTGTCCCTGCGGGAGGAGGTGGCGCACCTGGACTGGGACGTGATGGCCCCCCGGTACGACCAGGCCCTGGAGGAACTGGTCGCCCACTGGGGGACCGGGTGAGCCCCTGCTTAGGGCTCCTCCACGACCTGCACGTTGACCGCCTGGGGACGGCCGCGCACCACCTCCACGTCAAACTCCACGACCTGCTCCTTATCCAAGGTCGGGACCCCCTCCGCCAGGCCCGAGCGGTGGACGAAGATCTCCTCCCCGTTGGGCCGGGTGATGAAGCCATAGCCCTTGCGCAGGTCAAACCACTTCACGCGGCCGCGGGGGCGGCCCGTGGGCGAAACCAGTACCCGGCAGGCCGGGCAGTAGCGGGGCTCCTCGGGCCTCTTGCCCTGGCGCACCATGTCCCGCTGTTCCGTCACCGTGAAGATAAACTCGGTGCCGCATTCCTGGCAGCGCAGGAGTTTGTCGGAGAAGCGCATCTTCTCCGGGTCCAGACGTTCGGCCGGTTCCTCACGACGTCCTTCCATGACCACCTCCTCTTGCATGCCTTGTGGTAAGGGCGATGGGTGCAGCGACCAGGACCCCTCTCCCAGCCCCCTCCCCGTGCACGGGGAAGGGGTTCGGGGTGGGTTGGACACTTGGCGGATACGGGCCCCTCACGCTTCGGGCTCGCGCGGCGCACGCAGCACCCGCACGACGCGGTCGCCCTCGGCCAGGGGCAACCTCTCGCCCCGGGTGGCGCGCCCCTGCTTGGCCACGCGGCGCGCCTGCCCGCTCCAGAGGCGCCGGGCTGTGCGCACCCACACCAGGTCCGAGGCCGTGACCACGGCCGCGCCCACCACCGGCCCGGTCTCGGCCGAGACGCGGGCCGTGAGCACGCCCCCTCCGCCCCGCCCCTGGGCGGGATACTCCTTCAGGTCCGAACGCTTGGCGTACCCCCGTTCCGTCACCACCAGGAGCGTGGCCTGGCTTTCCACCGCCACAACCGCCACGACTCTCGCCCCTTTCTCCACCCGCGTGCCCGTCACGCCTCCTGCCGGCAAACCCGCGGGGCGCACCTGCTCCTCGGCAAACCGGATGGCACGCCCATCCGAGGAGACGAGGATGACCTCCCGGGAGCCGTCCGTCAGGAGCGCGCCGACCAGGGCATCCTCCTTGGCCACCTGCATCACCGTCGCCACGCCCTTGGCAGTGGCGGCGCGGACCTCCTCCAGCCGCACCCGCTTGACCGTGCCCTGGGCCGTCCCGAGGAAGAGGGACAGGCCCTCGCCTTCAGAGGGCAGGGGCAGCAGGGCCACAACTTGGTCGCGCCGGGTCAGCCCGCACAGGTCGGCGAAGTGGGCCGACCCGGCCTCCGGCACCCGGTGCGCCGGGAGGAGGGCCGCCTCTCCCCGAGCGGTGACGCAGAGGAGGTCCTGCCGCGTGTTCAGGACGGCGCAGGCCAGAGGGGAGGCCTTCCCCAACGTGCCCAGGAGGGCCTTCCAGGCCTCGGGTTCCCCGGGGACCGGCCATCTCGCCACCTCGCCCTGTTCCCCCAGGGCCACGGCCACCGTCTGGTCCGGCAGGAGGTCCTGGGCCGTCAGCGGCTGTTCGGCACGGGCGACGATCTGCGTGCGCCGCGGGTCGGCGTAGCGGGCCTTCAGGTCCTGCAACTCCGCCCGGATGACCTTCAGGAGTTTTTTGGGGTTGGCCAGCAGGTCCTCCAGGTAGGCGATCTCCTGCTGCTTTTCCTTGTACTCCTCGTCAATCTTGCGCCGCTCCAGGGCCGCGATGCGCCGCAGGGGCATATCCAGGATGGCCTGGGCCTGCACGGCCGTGAGCCCGAACTTCTGGCGCAGGTTCCGGTGCGCCGTCTCCGCATCGCGGGAGCGCCGGATGGTCTCCACCACCTCCTGCAGGTGGTCCAGGGCGATGCGCAGCCCCTCCAGGATGTGGGCCCGTTGGCGGGCCCGCTCCAGGTCGTACCGGCTGCGCCGCCGCACCACCTCCTGCCGGTGGGCCAGGAACAGTTCCAGCATCCGCCGCAGGGAGAGAAGCCGCGGCTCCCCATCCACCAGGGCCAGCAACGTGACGCCGAAACTGCTCTGCATGGGGGTCAGGCGGAAGAGTTGGGCCAGGACCTCCCGCGGGTCCACGGTGCGGGTCAGTTCAATCACCAGGCGCATGCCGGTGCGGTCGGATTCGTCCCGCAGGTCGGCGATCCCCTCCAGGCGGCCTTCGCGCGCCAGTTCGGCGATGCGCTCCACCAGGTGGGCCTTGTTCACCTGGTAGGGGAGTTCCGTCACCACGATGCGGTGGCGGCTCCGGCTCATCTCCTCAATGTGGGCCTTGGCCTGGACGATGAACTGGCCACGGCCCACGGCGTAGGCGTTGGCCAGGGCGTCCACTTCGGCCCCCTCACGCTGAGTGTACCGGTAGACCACGCCGCCCGTGGGGAAGTCCGGCCCCTGGATGAACTGCAGGATCTCCTCCGAGGAGACCTCCTTGCCCCGCATCTCCTGGTCCAGCATGTAGCAGAGGGCGTCGCAGACCTCGCCCAGGTTGTGGGGCGGGATGTTGGTGGCCATGCCCACGGCGATGCCAGAGGCCCCGTTGACCAGGAGGTTGGGGAGGATGGCGGGGAGGACCGTCGGTTCCGGGAGCGTGCCGTCAAAGTTGGGGGTGAAGTCCACGGTCTCCTTGTCCAGGTCCTTCAGCATCTCCAACGCGATGGGGGCCAGGCGGGCCTCGGTGTAGCGCATGGCTGCCGGCCCGTCCCCGTCCACCGAGCCGAAGTTCCCCTGGCCGTCCACCAGCACGTAGCGCATGGAGAAGTCCTGGGCCATGCGGGCCATGGCCTCGTAGACCGCGGCGTCGCCGTGGGGGTGGTA
>DAOTYM010000325.1:0-13026 GCA_034434775.1 Anaerolineae bacterium
GGCCCCAAGATCATCACCGAGGAGACCCGCCGGGCCATGCGCAAGATCCTGGAGGACGTCCGCTCTGGCGTCTACGCCCAACAGTGGATTGAGGAGAACGAGAAGGGGCGCCCCTGGTTCAACGCCCAGCGGGAGGCCCACATGCGCACCCAGATAGAAGAGGTGGGCCGCCGCCTGCGGCGCATGATGCCCTGGCTGGCGGCGCGGGAGGTGCGCCCAGGCCCGGGCGGCACCTGGACGGTGGAGAAGCCCGGTGCCTGACGAGGGAGGAAGGCGAGGCTCCATGGACCGCGTTCTCATCTTTGACACGACGTTGCGTGATGGGGAGCAATCCCCTGGCGCCACCCTCAACATTGACGAGAAACTGGACATCGCCCGGCAACTGGCCCGCCTGGGGGTGGATATCATTGAGGCTGGGTTCCCCGTGGCCTCCCCGGGAGACTTTGAGGCCGTCCGCCGCACCGCCTTGGAGGTGGGCACGCCGGAAGGCCCGGTCATCGCCGCCCTGGCCCGCTGCCACCCGGGCGACATTGACCGGGCCTGGGAGGCCGTGCGGCACGCGGCCAAACCCCGCCTGCACGTCTTCCTGGCCACGTCGGACATCCACCTCAAGTACAAACTGGGCATCAGCCGGGAGGAGTGCGTGCGCCGCGTGCGGGAGATGGTCCGCTACGCCCGCAGCCTGTGCCCAGACGTGGAGTTCTCGCCCGAGGATGCGGGGCGGTCCGACCCGGAGTTCCTCTACGTGGTGCTGGAGGAAGCCATCCAGGCCGGCGCCACCACCCTCAACATCCCCGACACCGTGGGCTACATGACCCCCGATGAGTTCGGCGCCCTCATCCGCGGCATCCTGGAGCACGTGCCCGGCGCGAGGGACGTGGTCCTCTCCGTCCACTGCCACAACGACCTGGGGCTGGCCACGGCCAACACCCTGGCCGGGCTGCGCGCTGGGGCGCGCCAGGCCGAAGTCACCGTGAACGGCATCGGCGAGCGGGCCGGCAACACCTCCCTGGAGGAGGTGGTCATGGCCCTGCACACGCGGCGCCAGTACTACGGCCTCCAGACGGGGATTGACACCACCCAGATCATCCGCACCAGCCGCATGGTCAGCGCCTACACCGGCCTCCCCGTGCAGCCCAACAAGGCCATCGTGGGGGCCAACGCCTTCGCCCACGAGGCAGGCATCCACCAGGATGGCGTGCTCAAGAACCCCCTCACCTACGAGATCATGCGCCCCGAGACGGTGGGCCTGTCCGACACCACCCTGGTCCTGGGCAAGCACTCCGGCCGCCATGCCTTCCGGGAGCGCCTGGCCAAACTGGGCTACCGCTTGAGCCCCGAAGAGGTGGACCAACTGTTCACCCGCTTCAAGGAACTGGCTGACAAGAAGAAGGTGGTGGACGACCGGGACCTGGAGGCCATCGTCGCCGATGAACTCTACCAGCCAGCCGCCACGTGGCACCTGGAGCACGTCCAGGTGATGTGCGGCACGGGGACCCGCCCCACGGCCACCGTCACCCTGCGCCACCGGGACGGCCAGGTGGTGACCGACGCCGACATCGGCACGGGGCCCGTGGATGCCGTCTACCGGGCCATCAACCGCATCGTGCGGGAGCCCAACGAACTGATTGAGTTCTCCATCAAGGCCGTGACCGAGGGGATTGACGCCGTGGGCGAGGTGACCATCCGCATCCAGACGGACGAGCCCATCAACGGCGTCCGGACGCGCGTCTTCAGCGGCCACGGAGCCAGCACCGACATCCTCGTCGCCGCGGCCCGGGCCTACATGAGCGCGCTCAACAAACTGCTGGCCGCCCGCCGGGAGGCAGGGGCCAACCAGGAACCGCAGGGAACGCAGGAACCTGCCCACGCACCGAAAGAGGGCTGAACAGGGAACCGCAAACCGAAACTTGGTCTCAGGAGGTTGTGCCATGTACGGAGGACAAGAACGCCAGGAGAACGAGATGGACATCCACGCCCGATGGCAGGAGAGGCTGATGAAGCGCCTGGGCGAGGACGAGCCCCGCGATTGCTCCCTCGCCTGGGACCGGGAAGGCCTCGCCCGGGAAGGCAAGAAGGCGCACACCGCCTGAAGCACGGGCACCGTCGTGCCCAGAGACCCAAGCAGAGGCCCCGCTTTGGATCCCCCTCTGCGATGAGGGCCGGCCAGCGTTGGCCCCATCGGCCTCTCGCCATCCTTGCTGCTTGTCAACGGAAAGGAACTCCATGTCCCATCCACCATCGCCACGCGCGCGCACGCTCTTTGAGAAGATCTGGGACGCCCACGTCGTCGTGGAGCGCCCTGGCGAGCCAGCCGTCCTCTACATTGACCTGCACCTCCTGCACGAGGTGACCTCGCCGCAGGCCTTCGCCCTCCTGCGGGAGCGCAGGCTTCGGGTCCGCCGGCCGGACCGCACCCTGGCCACGGTGGACCACAGCGTGCCCACCCTGCACCGCGACCGTCCCATCGCCGACCCCCAGGCCGCGGCCCAGGTGGAGCAACTGGTGCGCAACTGCCGGGAGTTCGGCGTGCCCTGCTTCGGCATGGACCACCCCCAGCAGGGGATCGTCCACGTCATCGGGCCGGAACAGGGCCTGACGCAGCCGGGGATGACCATCGTCTGCGGCGACAGCCACACCGCCACCCACGGGGCCTTCGGAGCGCTGGCCTTCGGCATCGGTTCCAGCGAGGTGGCCCACGTCCTGGCCACCCAGTGCCTCCTGCAGCACAAGCCCCGCACCTTTGAGGTCCGCCTGGAGGGGAGCCTGGGCCCGGGCGTGACGGCCAAGGACGTCATCCTGGCCTTCATCGCCCGCTTCGGCACCGGCGTGGGGACGGGATGCGTCTTTGAGTACACCGGCCCCGTGGTCCGCAGCCTCTCCATGGAAGGGCGCATGACCCTCTGCAACATGTCCATTGAGGCGGGGGCCCGGGCCGGCCTGGTGGCTCCCGACGATGTCACCTTTGCCTACCTGGCCGACAGGCCCCACGCGCCCAAGGGGCGGGCCTGGGACGAGGCCCTCGCCTTCTGGCGCACGCTGCCCACCGACCCCGGCGCCTCCTACGATCGGTCCGTCACCTTGGACGTGACGGGCCTGGAGCCGATGGTCACCTACGGGACGAACCCGGGCATGGCCATCCCCATCACTGGCCGGGTGCCCGACCCCCAGGCCCTGCCCGACCCCGCCCAGCGCCGGGCGTTGGAGAAAGCGCTCCAGTACATGGGCCTGCAGCCGGGACAGCCGCTCCTGGGCCACCCGGTGGACGTGGTCTTCATCGGTTCGTGCACCAACGGCCGCCTCTCGGACCTGCGCGAGGCGGCCCGGCTCCTCCGGGGCCGCCGCATCAAGCCTGGCGTGCGGGCCCTGGCTGTGCCCGGCTCCCAGGAGGTGAAGCGCCAGGCCGAGGCCGAGGGCCTGGACCGCATCTTCAGGGACGCGGGGTTTGAGTGGCGGGAGCCCGGGTGCAGCATGTGCATCGGCATGAACGGCGACCAACTGGAGCCAGGCCAGGTCTGCGTGAGCACCAGCAACCGCAACTTTGAGGGCCGTCAGGGCAAGGGCGGTCGTACCCTCCTGGCCAGCCCCCTGACGGCCGCGGCCAGCGCCCTGGCTGGGGCGGTGGCCGACCCCCGCCCGTTCCTGGACGGTTGAGGAGGAGCAGCCTATGGAGCCCTTCACCACCCTTCGGAGCAGGCTCGTGCCCCTGCCCCACGACAACGTGGACACCGACCAGATCATCCCCGCCCGCTTCCTCAAGGGGACGGACAAGACAGGGCTGGGCCAGGCCCTCTTCGCCGACTGGCGGGTGGACGAGGCGGGCCGCCCCCGCCCGGATTTCCCCCTGAACCGACCCGAGTTCGCGGGCGCGAAGGTCCTCCTCGCGGGAGATAACTTCGGGTGCGGCAGTTCCCGGGAACACGCGCCCTGGGCCCTCCTGGCCTACGGCTTCCGGGCGGTCATCAGCACCTCCTTCGCCGATATCTTCCGCAACAACGCCCTGAAGAACGGCCTCCTGCCGGTGGTGGTGGACCCCGAGACGCTCCAGGCCCTGTTTGCGGCTGTGGCCGCGGACCCCACGGTGGAGGTCCAGGTTGACCTGGCCCGCCAGACCCTGCGCCTCCCCAATGGCCGGGAGGTGACCTTCCCCATAGAGCCCTTTGCCAAGCGCCTCCTCCTGGAGGGCAAGGACGAACTGGAGTACCTCCTCAGCCTGGCTCCGGCCATCCAGGAGTACGAAGCGACCCACCCAGTCTGGGTGCGCACGGTGTGAGAACCCACAGATAGGCGTCCCTGACCTCACCCTACCCCTGGCCTCTCCGCCGACGGAGAAGGAAGGGGAGCCAGGGGGATGGATGAGGTCCGCCTGCCGGAGAGGTGACCGATGGCCACGGTGGAACTGTATGACACCACGCTTCGGGATGGAGCCCAGCACGAGGGGATCACCTTTTCGCTGGAGGACAAACTCAAAGTCACCCTGAAGTTGGACGAGTTGGGCATTGCCTACATTGAAGGGGGATGGCCCGGCTCCAACCCCAAGGACGCGGCCTACTTTGCTGCCGTGCGGGAACTGCCCCTGCAGCAGGCTCAGGTCGCGGCCTTCGGGTGCACCTGCCGCGCTGGCCAGCGGCCGGAGGAAGACCCCCAGATCCTGGCCCTCCTGGATGCTGGCACGCCCGTGGTCGCCCTGGTGGGCAAATCGTGGGACCTGCACGTGCGGGATGTCCTGGGGACGACCCTGGACGAGAACCTGCGCATGATCCGGGAGAGCGTGCGCTACCTGAAAGCCAAGGGGCGGGCCGTCTTCTACGACGCCGAGCACTTCTTTGACGGTTACCGGGCCAACCCACCCTACGCCCTGGCCACCCTGGAGGCCGCGGCCGAGGGCGGTGCCGACCGCCTCGTCCTCTGCGACACCAACGGAGGCACCATGCCCTGGGAGGTGGAGGAAGTCGTCCGGCAGGTGGCGGCGCACCTGGACGTCCCCCTGGGCATCCACGCCCACAACGACGCCGGGTGCGCCGTGGCCAACAGCCTGGCCGCGGTGCGCGCCGGGGCGGTCCAGGTGCAGGGGACGGTCAACGGCTATGGCGAACGGGTGGGGAACGCCGACCTCTGCACCCTCATCCCCAACCTCGTCCTGAAGATGGGCCTGTCTTGCGTGAGCCCAGAGCAGTTGCGCCGCCTCACGGCGGTCTCCCGCTTCGTCAGCGAGACGGCCAACGTGCCCCACGACCCCCGCCTGCCCTATGTGGGCCGGGCGGCCTTCGCCCACAAGGGGGGCCTCCACGTGCACGCCATCCTCCGGGAGGAGCGGGCCTACCAGCACGTGGACCCATCCCTGGTGGGCAACGAGAAGCGGGTCCTGGTCTCGGAACTCTCGGGGCGGGGGAACCTCCTCTACAAGGCCCGGGAGTTCGGGCTGGATGCCGAAGGCCACGCCGTGCAGGCCGTCCTGGCGAGGATCAAGGAACTGGAGAGCCGGGGGTTCCACTTTGAGGGAGCCGAGGCCTCCGTGGACCTGATGCTGCGCCGCGCCCAGCCGGGGTACCAGCCCCCCTTTGAACTGGTGGACTTCATGGTGGTGGTGGAGCACCGGTGGGGGAGGGGCGTCTTCGCCGAAGCCACGGTCAAGGTGAAGGTCGGCTCCCAGGAGGTGCACACCGCGGCCGAGGGGAACGGTCCGGTCAACGCCCTGGACCACGCGCTGCGCAAGGCCCTCCTGCCCCACTACCCCGCGCTGGCCAACATCCACCTGACGGACTACAAGGTGCGCATCCTGGATGGCGAGCACGCCACAGCGGCCATCACCCGGGTCATCATCACCAGTTCCGATGGGACGCGCTCGTGGAGCACGGTGGGGTGCTCCACCAACATCATTGAGGCCAGTTGGCAGGCCCTGGCCGACAGCATGGAGTACGGCCTGGTGAACGGGGCGGCCAGCCGCGGAAGCCTCTCAGCGGTCAGCAGTCAGCCGTCGGTGGTCGGAGGTAGCGATTAGCGTGCGGCGGCCTGCCGTTGGCGGCCCGTGGGCGGCCGTTTGGAGGAAGGCGAGAACAGCGGAGGGGGAAGGGACATGGCTGCATTTACGGTAGCGGTGTTGCCGGGCGATGGCATTGGCCCGGAGGTGGTGGCGGAGGGCCTGCGGGTGCTCCGGGCGGTGGGAGAGCGGTTCGGCCACACCTTCCAGGCCCAGGAAGCCCTCATCGGAGGGTGCGCCATAGATGCAACGGGCTCCCCTCTCCCGGAGGAGACCCTGGCCCTGTGCCGGACGGCCGATGCGGTGCTGCTGGGCGCGGTGGGCGGCCCCCGCTGGAGCGACCCCCAGGCCCCGGTCCGCCCGGAGCAGGGGCTCCTGGACCTCCGGCAGGCGCTCCACCTCTTCGCCAACCTGCGGCCGGTGCGGGTCTACCCCGGGCTGGAGCACGCCACGCCCCTGCGGCCGGAGGTCGTCGCCGGGACGGACCTGGTCATCGTGCGGGAACTTTCGGGGGGCCTGTACTACGGCAAGCCCCAGGGCATGCGTCAGACGGCCCAGGGCCGCGAGGCGGTGGATACCTTGTTCTACCGGGAGCAGGAGGTCCAGCGCCTCCTGCGGGTGGCCTTTGACCTGGCCCGGGGGCGGAGGAAGAAGCTGACCTCGGTGGACAAGGCCAACGTGCTGGCCTCGTCGCGGCTCTGGCGGGAGGTGGCCCACGAGGTGGCGCGGGACTACCCCGACGTGGCCTACGAGGACGTGTACGTGGATGCCTGTGCCATGCACCTGGTCCGGCGGCCCACGTCCTTTGACGTGCTGGCCACAGAGAACATGTTCGGCGACATCCTCTCGGACGAGGCGGCGGTTCTGGCCGGCTCCCTGGGGATGCTCCCCTCGGCGTCCCTGGGAGCCGAGCGGCGCGCCAACGGCCTGCGCCCGGGCCTCTACGAGCCGGTCCACGGCTCCGCGCCGGACATCGCCGGGAAGGGGATTGCCAACCCCTTGGGGACCATCCTCAGCGTGGCCCTGATGCTGCGCCTCTCCTTCGGCCTGGAGGCGGAGGCCCGGGCCGTGGAGGGAGCGGTGGAGGCGGTCCTGGCGCAGGGTTTCCGCACGCCGGATGTGATGTCGCCGGGCATGCGGCAGGTGGGCACGCGGGAACTGGGCGAGCGGGTGGCCGAGGCGGTGTGCGCTGCCTCGGGCGCGCCGTAGCGCTTGCCGCGCAACGCCTTCAGCGATGGGGCGAAGTGGCTGTAGATCGTGTTTCCCCGAACGCGGGGGGCTCTTGGCCCCCCGCGTTTTGCGTGCCAGCCCCCCGTCTCTGGGCCCGTTTCTCAAGCGCTTGCCTTTTGGCGCCACTCAGGGTATAATAAGGCCAAACCCCGGCGGGTCGGTGGAGGAGGAGAGGGCTGCATGGAAGTGCAGGGCACCGGTGCAGGGGTGGGGAGGCAACGGACGCCGACCGAGGACTTCCATCTCATGGCCGAGATGGTGGACCAATACCTGAGCCTCCCAACCTTTCAACGGGGAGACATCGTTGAGGGCGTCATCGTCAGCCTCAGTCCCACCGAAATCCTGGTGGACATCGGGGGCAAGACGGAGGGGATCGTCACCAGCCGGGACCTGGAACACCTGGACCCCCAATTCCTCGGAAGCCTGCACGTGGGCGATGAGGTGATGGCCTACGTGGTGCGCCCCGAAGACCGGGACGGCCACGTGATCCTCTCCCTCTCCAGGGCCCAGCAGGAGCAGGATTGGGTGCTCGCCAACCGGTTGCGCCGCTCCGGGGATGCGGTGGAGGTGCCCGTCCTGGAGGCCAACCGAGGCGGCCTGGTGGTCGGCGTGGGGCGCTTGCGGGGGTTCATCCCCGCCTCCCAACTGAGCCCGGACCGCCGTGCCCACCGCCGACCCGGGGTTTCCAAAGAGATGCCCTGGCAGGACGCCGTGGGCACCAAGGTGCGGGCCAAGGTCCTGGAGGTGGACCGGGCACGCAACCGCCTGATCCTCTCCGAACGCGCCGCAGAGCGGGAGCAGCGCCGCCAGGAACGGGAGTGCCTGCTCTCGGAACTGCGGGAAGGGGACCGGCGTCGGGGAATTGTGCGCAACATCTGCGACTTCGGCGTCTTCGTGGACCTGGGGGGAGTGGATGGCCTCATCCACATCTCCGAACTCTCGTGGCGACGCGTGGAGCACCCCTCTGAGGTGGTCCGGGAAGGCGACGAGGTGGAGGTGTACGTTCTGAGCGTGGACCGGGAACGGCAGCGGGTGGCCCTGAGCCTGCGGAAACTGGAGCCGGAACCCTGGTCCCTGGTGGAGCAGATCTACTCCGTCGGGCAGGTGGTGGAAGCCACCATCACCCGGCTTGCCGATTTCGGAGCCTTTGCCCTTCTGGATTCCGGCCTGGAAGGGCTCATCCACGTCTCGGAACTGGCCCCGTACCACGTGGCCCACCCGCGGGAGGTGGTCAAGGAGGGCGACGTGGTCAAGGTGCGCATCCTGCGCATTGAGCCCGAGCGTCGCCGCCTGGGGCTGAGCCTGAAACAGGCTGCCGAAGAGGCCGTGGAGGTGGACTGGGAACCTTCCGAAGAGACGGGCCAGGGGGAGGACGCCCCTGCCGGGGCCGAGGCGGGTGCCGGTCCCGGAAACCAGGCGACCCTCCTGGCCGAAGAGGCCAGGCCCGAGGGCGGAGGGGAAGGGTAAACACTCCTACCAAGCAGAGGCCAAACGGGAGGAGGCCGAATCCCTGGCCTCCATCCCCTCAGCCCCTCCCCGAGGGCCAGCCCAGCGCCGCCTGGCTGGCCCTCGGTTGCCCTCGGCCCGGAAGAGGCCCTTGCAGGGAAAACTGCACATCCTTTGGGGAGGCGAAAGCGTATTGGGAATGGACCGTGGTATTGGGCATCGGGGGAGAAGGCCCGGGGAGTGTGAGAGATGACGGACAAACTGGACCGTTTCACCAAACGGGCTAAGCGGGTCTTGCGGGCTGCTCAGGAAGAAGCGCGCCGACATCGGCATGCCTATATCGGGACGGAACACCTGCTGTTGGGTCTGGTGCGGGAGGAAGACAGCGTGGCGGTCAAGGTCCTGCGCCAACTGGGCGCGGACCCTCGCGCCATCGCCGAGGCCGTGGAGCGCCTGATGGGGGAGGGGACCTATCCCACGTCGGGGACGCCGGAACTGACGCCTCGGACCAAACGCGTCCTCAAGCACGCCGTGGACGAGGCCCGGCTCATGGGCAACCACTACATCGGCACGGAGCACCTCCTCCTGGGCCTGGTGCGGGAAGGCGAGGGGATCGCCGTGGACATCCTGCGGAGCATGGGGCTGGACCTGGAGAAGATCCGGCTCCAGACAGCCCGCGTCATGCTGGAGAACCAGGCCCGGGCCAGCCAAGGGGAGGAGGCGCAGCCTGCCCTGCCCCCTCAGCAGCGGCGGACCACCCCCTCCCGCCAGCAGAAACCGGCCCAGACGGAAACGCCCCTCCTGGACCAGATGGGCACCGACCTCACCGCCCTGGCCGAAGCCGGCAAACTGGACCCCGTGATCGGGCGCGAGAAAGAGATTGAGCGCGTGGTCCAGATCCTCTCCCGGCGCACCAAGAACAACCCTGCCCTCATCGGGGAGCCGGGCGTGGGCAAGACGGCCATCGTGGAGGGGCTGGCCCAGCGCATCGTCATGGGCGACGTCCCCGAACCGCTCCTGGACAAGCGGGTCATCATGCTGGACGTGGGCAGCCTGGTGGCCGGGACCATGTACCGCGGCCAGTTTGAGGAGCGCCTCAAGAAGGTCATTGAGGAACTGCGCAACTCCGACAACATCCTCTTCATTGACGAACTGCACATGCTGGTGGGGGCGGGCTCGGCCGGCAGCGCGGTGGACGCTGCCAACATCCTCAAGCCGGCCCTCTCCCGGGGCGAACTCCAGTGCATCGGCGCCACCACCCTGGACGAGTACCGCAAGTACATTGAGGGGGACGCGGCCCTGGAGCGGCGGTTCCAGCCCATCCTGGTGGAAGAGCCCACCATTGAGGAGACGGTGGAGATCCTGCGGGGCATCAAGGCCCGCTACGAGGAGCACCACCAACTGGAGATCACCGATGAGGCCATCGTGGCCGCCGCCCGCCTCTCGGCGCGGTACGTGCCGGACCGCTTCCTCCCCGACAAGGCCATAGATGCCCTGGACGAGGCCGCCTCCCGCGTGCGGATGTACAAGAACCCCCAGGCTGCCAGGCTCCGGGAAGCCTTCATGAGCCTGAAGGCCCTGCGCCGCCAGATGAAAGAGGCCCTGGACCGCCAGCAGTACGACGACGCCGCAGACCTCCGCTACCGCGAGATTGAACTTCAGGAGCACCTGCGGCAACTGCGCCAGGGCTGGGAGAAGTTGGAGCGGCCCAAGGTCACCGCCGAGGACGTGGCCGAGGTCATCGCCATGTGGACCGGCGTCCCCGTGACCCAGATCGCGGAGGAGGAGTCCGAACGCCTCCTCAAGATGGAGGAAGCCCTCCACCGCCGCGTGGTCGGCCAGGACGAGGCCATCGCCGCCATCGCCAAGGCGGTGCGCCGGGCCCGCTCAGGGCTGAAGGACCCCCGCCGCCCGGTGGGCTGTTTCATGTTCCTGGGGCCCACGGGCGTGGGGAAGACCCTCCTGGCCAAGACCTTGGCCGAGTTCCTCTTCGGCAGCGAGGAGGCCCTCCTCCAGTTGGACATGTCGGAGTTCATGGAGCGGCACACGGTGGCCCGCCTGGTGGGCGCTCCGCCCGGCTACGTGGGGTACGAGGAGGCCGGCCAGTTGACCGAGCAGGTGCGCCGGCGGCCCTACTCCGTCATCTGCTTTGACGAGATTGAGAAGGCGCACCCCGAGGCCTTCAACATGCTCCTCCAGATCATGGAGGACGGGCACCTCAGCGACGCCAAGGGCCGCCAGGTGGACTTCCGCAACACCATCATCATCATGACCTCCAACATCGGCGCCGACCTCATCAAGCAGCAGGCTCCCCTCGGCTACACCACCCGGGAAGAGGAGGTGGACCCCGCGGACCAGGAGGCGGCCTACAAGGAGATGCGCCGCAAGGTGCTGGCCGAGTTTGAACGCACCTTCCGGCCGGAGTTCCGCAACCGCCTGGACGCGGTGATCGTCTTCCACAGCCTCACCCCCGAGCAGATCCGCCAGATCGTGGACATTGAGCTCCGCGAGGTGCGGGAGCGCCTGGCGGAACGGCGCATCACCCTGGAACTCACCCAAGAGGCCCGCGAGTGGCTGGCCAAGCGCGGCTACAACCGCGACTTCGGCGCCCGGCCCCTCAAGCGGCTCATTGAGCAGACGGTGGAAGACGCCCTCTCCGAGGGCATCCTGGCGGGCGAGTTCCGCGAGGGCGACACCGTGGTCGTGGAGGTGGTGGACGATCAGATCCGCCTGCGGGCGGAGCACCGGCAACCAGAGCCGGAAGACCCGCCCGCCGACGACCCCGAGGATGGCGACGAGGAACTGGAGGCCCTCCTCTCGGGCCTGGAATGACCGGAGCAAGGAGTGACGGTCACCTGGGGCAGGTGACCGTCACTCCTTTCACGCGCCCCTTACTTGGGCAGGAACTCGTTGGTGAAGGCCTTGCTGGCGTCAATGTTCCGCGGCAGGACGCCCTTCTCGTACATCCAGTCGGCGTAGCGCTTCCAGACCTCCAGGCTCTGCTCGCCCCAGCGCGGCGCGTCGGCCTGGTACTCCCGGCTGAGCCAGGCCTGGCTGCGGCGGATGAGGTCCGGGTTGCTTTCGGGGGCGTGCTTGATGAGGATCTCCGCCGCTTCCTCCGGGTGCTCTATGGCGAACTGGTACCCCCGCGCCGTGGCGCGCATGAAGCGCCGCACCACGTCCGGCTTCTCCTGGATCTCCTTCTCGCTGGTGGCGAGGACCGGTGTGTAGTAGTCCGGCACGCAGTGGGCCCAGTCCCGCAGCATGACGATGTTCAGGGGCTTGCCCCGCAGCTCGGCCTCAATCCCCGTCCACCCGTAGAAGACCCAGGCAAAGTCCACGTCTCGCTCGGTGACGACGAAGTAGTCGGCCCAGCCCACGTTGACGAACTCCACCTTGTCCACATCGCCCCCGTCGCAGGCCATGAGGACCTCCAGCATGGCCCGCTCAATGGGCGAGCCCCAGGCTCCGTAGCGCTTCCCCTCAAAGTCCTTGGGGCGCGTGATCCCCTTCTCCTTGGGCGAGGCGAAGCCCGAGGTGTTGTGCTGGATGATGGCCGCCAGCGACACGACGGGGATGTTCTCGGCGCGAGCGTGGGTCATCTCCTCCTGGTAGGAGATGACGAAGTCGGCCTTGCCCGCGGCCACCACCTGAACCGGCGTGCTCCCTTCCGCGGGCTGCACGACCTCCACCTTGAGGCCCTCCTCATCGTACCACCCTTTCTCCAGGGCGACGAAGATGCCCGTGTGGTTGGTGTTGGGCACCCAGTCCAGCATCATCGTCACCGGGATGGGACCGGCCGGCTTGGCTGCACAGCCCGCCAGAAGGGCAGCCCCCAGGACCACCACGAGGGCCAGCCCCACCCTCCGGCCGATCAGTCCATGCAGGTTCGCAACCATAGTTCTCACCTCCTGAACGGTTTGAGTTGCTGTAACTGTAGGTTCCTGGAAAATGCCTCTCGGTGAGGCTTCCCGACCCCAGCCTTCCTTCCGCGTACGGGGGGATCGGGGGATGGGCGAGGTTCCTTCAGCGCACCTCTTCCCACTGCTCCTGGCGGGCCGCGGTGTAGTACCAGCGCAGCACCGCCCGCTCTATCCCCACCACCATCAGGAACATGGCGATGCTGAGGAGCGAGGTCACGGCGATGGCGGCGAAGACCCGGTCCGTTAGGAACGAGTTGGACGCCCGCAGCATGAAGATGCCCAGGCCCCGGCTCGCGCCCACCCACTCGCCGATGATGGCCCCCACCACGCTGTAGGTGATGGCGATCTTGAGGCCGGTGAAGAGGGCCGGCATGGCCCCCGGCAGCCGCACCCGGGTGAAGATCTGCCAGCGGGTGGCCCCCATGCTCCGCAGGAGGGCCAGCATCT
>DAOTYM010000326.1:0-17345 GCA_034434775.1 Anaerolineae bacterium
CCATCTCAAAGAGGTCCAGGATCAACTCGCGCTCGCGGATGCCGTAGAGGGCGGCGGTGAAGTAGAGGCCCAGGTCGTTGAAGAGGAAGCCGATGGCCAGGAGGTGGTTCATCACGCGGGTGAACTCGGCCATGATGACCCGCAGGAACTCGGCCCGCGGCGGCGGCTGGATGCCCAGGAGTTTCTCCACCGTGGTCACGTAGCCCAGGTTGTTGGCCATGGCGGTGATGTAGTCCAGGCGGTCGGTGAAGGGGATGTTCTGGATGTAGAGGTTCCGCTCGCCGATCTTCTCGTGGCAGCGGTGGAGGTAGCCCATCACCGGCTCCAGGGCCACCACCGTCTCGCCCTCCAGGGTGACCTTCATGCGGAAGACGCCGTGGGTGCTGGGGTGCTGAGGGCCCACGTTGACCAGGATGCGGTCCGTCTTGAGCGCGGTGACGTCCGAAAGTTCTGCTGCCGAGACGGTGGGCAGTTCCAGGTCTGGTGGCTCCCACTCGTCCGGGTCCCAGCCTGGGGGATACTGCACGTTGCGCCCCCAGGGGGTGCGCGTCTCGGCGGGGGTGTAGACCCCGTCTGGCCAGCGGGAGCCGAAAGGCTTGTGGTCCTCCTCGTAGTACGGCTCGCGCCAATCCTTGCGCAGGGGGTGGCCGGCGAACCCCTCCCAGAGGAGGATGCGGCGCAGGTTGGGATGCCCCTCAAACCGCACCCCCATCATGTCCCACACTTCCCGCTCCTGGAAGTTGGCCGCCGGCCAGATGGGGGTCAACGAGGGGACCACCGGGTCGTCCTTGGGCGTGCGGGTTTTGAGGGTGAGGAGCCCCTTGCCCTTGGAAATGGAGAGGAGGTGGTAGACCACCTCAAAGTAGTCCGGGTAGTCCACGCTGGTGACGTTGGTGCAGTAGTCGTACCCCAGGTCGGGGTCGTCGCGCAGGCGCTTCGCCACCTCGGCCAGGTGGCTCCTTTCCACCACGAGTTCGTCCGGCTTCTCCGCAAGGACGGCCTCGCCGAACAGGGTGGACCAGCGCGCTTCTTTCACCAGGGCTTCCTTGCCTTCGGGGATGTCGGCTGCCATTCCCTTACCTCCTCGCAGGTCCGAGGGTCACGCTTCGTCGCGCTCGGGGTTGGATCGCCTTGCCGCCTGCGCCGCCGCCTTGATGGCGGGCACCTGGCGCGGGTCCACCAGGTCCGGCCCCAGGAAGGGAATGGGGCAGTCCTGGGCTGGCTCCTTGCTGTACCAGCGGACGGTCCGCACGGACTCGCGGCGCATCTTGGCGTGGATGGCCATGAAGCCCTCCAGGAGGGCCTCTGGCCGGGGCGGGCAGCCGGGCACGTAGACGTCCACGGGCAGGAACTCGTCAATGCCCGAGACGACGTTGTACCCTTCCTTGAAGGGCCCGCCGGAGCAGGCGCACGCGCCCATGGCCAGGACATATTTGGGCTCCGGCATCTGGTTGTAGAGGCGCACCACCAGGGGGACCATCTTCTTGGTCACCGTGCCGGCCACGACCATCAGGTCGGCCTGGCGGGGCGAGGGGCGGGCCACCTCCATGCCGAAGCGGGCCTGGTCAAAGCGGGCGGCGCCAGCCGCCATCATCTCAATGGCGCAGCAGGCCAGGCCGAAGGTCAGGGGCCACAGGGAGTAGACACGGGCTGTGTTGTAGATCCAATCCACCGAGGTCAAGAAGATGTTGCGCCGCAGAGAGGGAGGGACTTGAAGGGTCTGTTCGTCCATGGTCGCCGTTGCACCTCCGGGTGATGGGGCCAGGGTGGTCGTTCCCTACAGCGGCCCCCTCCCCTCAGGGAAAGGGCCGCACTTTGTGTACAATGCCACAAAGCATCCGGGTCTGGAGTATACCGCGAAGTCGCCCAGGGTGCAAGTTGGGGTTGCCCTTGGCTGACCTCCGCCCGGGGGAGGGGCGGTGCCTGGATCGCCCTTTGCCTGCTCCGTGGCAGCGACCGTGCACGGCTTGCCCTGCCGGCGCTCCTCCTGGCCTGCGGGGTCACCTGCCCACTCCTACGCTGGGCACAGCGCTGCCCTCGCGGCACGCTTCCAGCATGACCCGGAGTCCCTGCGGCGAGGACGCCGCTCCCGTACCTTAAAAAAATCCTCACACAAACAAGAAGATGAACTTGACATCAACTGAAAATAGTGGTATACTTTTTGCAGAGCCGTTGTCCTCCTTGCTCTGGTGAGAGAAAAGCGAGCCTTCCCTCGTTGGAGAGTTCGGGAATCTTTCTGTGCGGTGCGAGAGGGCTGAGCCTTTTCCTCCCTCCACCTCGCCACAGGAAGGCGCTCAGATCGCATCCCGCCAACTAGGGTCCACTCTCTAAGGGGGCATTTGCACCCTTTCAGGCCACGACGAGCCCCAGTGAGCAGAAGGGAGGTGAGAACAGCCACGACCTGACCGGATTTGCAGCCGGCTGGCTGCGTCTTTCGCGCGTTGGGATGGACCTTTGCACAGACGCGAGGAGGGATATCCGTGAACCGCAAGTTGTGGTTGCGCATTGCGCTGGTGTTGGTCGTGGCAACGCTGGTCGTTGCCGGCGGCGTCCTGGCCGCCCCCTCGCCGGAAGCGGCCCTGGCCCGCGCCGCCCGGAACGAGCGGGTGGTTTCCCACGAAGTCTCCCTGGAAGAGCAGCTGGCCACGCAGGCCATGGTGACGGAGGAGGTCCTCGCCAGCGCCAAGCCGCTGCCCATGCCGGCCTTGGAAGAAGGAGCCCTTCAGGAGGAGGACTTCATCGTCGGCCCCACAGGTCCCTTCGGAGCCGTCCCTGGTGGCCTTCCCGAGGGGTACGAGGCGGAAGCCTTGGCCGCTGACCTGGCGGCGCCCGTGGTCGTGGGCGCACCGGCCAGCCTGGATGCCTACGCCTATCCCCCGCCCTTCACCCGCTACACCGTCAACTACTATACCTACATGTGGAAGTACTTCCCCTGGATGACGATGGGCAAACTTCTCTTCAAGATACCCGGGGACGCCTCGTGGTACTACTGCACCGCCTCGGTGATGTACGGCCGGGCCCTCTGGACCGCGGGACACTGCGTCTACACCAAGGGGAAGGGGTGGCACACCAACATGACCTTCGCGCCCGCCTACCGCGATGGCGCGGCCCCCTACGGCACCTGGACGGTCTTCGCAACGGCAACCCTGACCGGCTGGCAGGGTGGCAACTACGCCTACGACATCGGGGCCGCGGCCGTGAGCGACCAGGGCGGCAAGAAGATCGCCCAGGTGACGGGGTACCTGGGGGCCATGTGGAACTATACTTCCATCCAGCACTTCCACTCCTTCGGCCTGCCCAGCAACATCCAGAGCGGCAAGTACCTGATCGTCTGCGCCGCCTCCACCAACCGGCTGGACCCCATGTCCGGGCCTGACCCCATCGGCATCGGGTGCGACATGCTCCACGGCTCCAGCGGTGGGCCGCGGATCGTGACCTACCAGCCCTACGCCGGCGGGACCAACAACTACGTCAACGGCGTGAACTCCTACTACTACACCGACAAGCCCAAGCAGGTCTACGCGGCCTACTTCGGCGACGGAGCCAAGAACCTCTACGACTGGGGCAAGGCCAAGTAAGGAGCCTCACGGAGCAAGAAGCCCTGCTGGCCCCCGGGTCAGCAGGGCTTCTTCTTTATTGGGGGGAAGGGGCTGCGGGGCCCCGCAGCAAGGGCGGTTCGGGTGTCGCCTGGGGCCTCCTTCAGCCCTGGAGTGCTCCGGCCTTCAATTTCTCGCGCAGGCGTGCCAACATATCCTCCACCATGGCCGGCAGGTCGTACTGGGGTGCCCACCCCCAGTCCTCCCGTGCAGGCGTGTCGTCAATGCTGCGCGGCCAGGAATCGGCGATGGCCTGGCGGAAGTCGGGCTTGTACTCCACCGTGAAGGTGGGGATGTGCTTGCGGATCTCCGCCGCCAGTTCCCCCGCCGAGAAACTCAGTGCAGCCACGTTGTAGTCGGCGTGGTAGCGCAGGCGGCTCAGGTCGGCCTCCATGAGCGAGATGGTAGCCCGAATGCAGTCGGGCATGTACATCATGGGCAGGACGGTATCTTCCCGGACGAAGCAGGTGTAGTGGCCGTGCAGGATGGCCTCGTAGAAGATGGCCACGGCGTAGTCCGTGGTGCCGCCCCCGGGGAAGGTCTCCGCGCTGATGATGCCCGGGTAGCGCAGGCCGCGCACGTCCAGCCCGTACTTGTGGAAGTAGTAGTTGCAGAGGAGTTCGCCCGCGACCTTGGTCACGCCGTAGATGGTGGTGGGGCGCAGCACCGTCTCCTGGGGCGTGCGCTCCTTGGGCGCCTCGGGGCCGAAGACGGCCATGGAACTGGGGCAGAAGAGGCGCACCATGTTCCGCTCCCGCGCCACCTCCAGGACGTTGTACAGCCCGCCCATGTTGACCTGCCAGGCCAGTTGGGGCTTCTGCTCCCCCGTAGCCGAGAGGATGGCCGCCATGTGGTAGATGGTGTCAATGGCGTACCGGTCCACCACCCGTTCCAGCGACTCCCGCTGGGTAACGTCCAGGAACTCAAAGGGGCCTGAATCGCGCAGCCTGGGGCTGGGGGGCGTGCGATGGCCCGCCGCCACCACGTTCTCCGCCCCGTACCGCTCCCGCAGGGCCAGGGTGAGTTCCGAGCCGATCTGGCCTGCCGCGCCAGTGACAAGGATGCGCTTCATCTCTCGCGCAGCCATGACGACCTCCTGATGGGGTTGGAAGACCTTTCTGGATGGGGAACACCAGAGAAGCGTGAAGGCTGCCTGGCGAAGGCAGGCGACGCCTGCGGAGGAAGCCCCCTTGCCCCGTCTCGGCCCGATGTGCGCCCAGGCTTCCGGATCGCGAAGGGCATGGCCTGTGCTCTCCTTTGAGACAGCCTTCCATCGCCAGCCGAGGGACCCGCTGGCCGACGGGAGTATACCATGTCCGCCCCAGGGCGTCAACTGTCGCGTCCGGCTCAGTAGTCCCGGGAGAGGAGGTGGCGGTTGCCGATGTGCACCCGCCGCAGGCCGGCCGCCCGGGCTGCCGCTGCCGCCTCCTCCGCGTGGCGCACCGAGGTGCAGGGGAGATCAGGGATGAAGAAGTGGGGGTGGAAGCCCAGGAGGGAGAGGGGGATGTCCGGGTGGACGCTGGCGATGAACTCGGCCAGGCGCCGGACCTCTTCCACGTCCACGTAGCCGGGGATGAGGAGGGTGCTCGCCACCACAGGAGGCGGCTCCGGCCGCTCCGCAAAGCGGCTCCCCAGGCGGGCGAAGTTCTCCAGCGTCTGGCGGTTGGAGACGCCGGTCAGGGCGCGGTGCAGGCCTTCGTCCAGGGCCTTCAGGTCAAACTTGACGCACCCCCCGGTCCGCAGCGAGAGGTCAAAGGCCTGGTCCATCCACCGGGGGTGGGCCGAGCCGTTGGTCTCCCAACAGATGACCACGCCCCGCTCCGCCAGGAGGCGGGAGGCGGCCAGCGCGTGGGGCATCTGTGCCGCTGGGTCGCCCCCGAAGTAACACACGCAGTAGGTCCGGGGGTTGGCCTGGTCCGCCAGCTCTTCCGCCGAAAGGAGGCGCTCCCGGGCGGGGTCCATCTCCCGGAAGTGCCAGTTCTGGCAGAAGAGGCAGTCAAAGGTACAGGCCCCGTAGAAGACGGCCAGGTTGTGGTACCCCCACTGGCGGTGCCCTGTGCAGACCCAATCGGCCACGCAGTTGGTGGGCAGGGGGTCCCGGTACCAGTGGAGGAGGGCCCGGGCTGGCGTCCCGGCCCGGTGCACCAGGCGCCCCGAGAGGTTCTCCCGCAGGCCGCAGTAGCCCCGCTCCCCCGGCCCCATGCGGCAGCGGTTGGCGCACCCCTCGCAGCGGATGCCCCCCTCCGTGTCCGGCGGGGAGACGGGCAGGTGGAAAGTGCGGCGGCTGAGGTCGTGGGCAGCCGCCACGTAGGGAGCGCATTCGTCAAACCGGGTGCGGAGGCAGTCCGCGCAGACCCCCAACACCTCGGCGATGAGGGGGGATCGCCTTCCGCAGACCCGACAGACCTTCTCCTCCATCTCCCTTCACCAAGTGCCGCTGGAGGCCGTCACGGGGTGGGCAGGGCCATCCGCTGCAGGAGCGTGCCCACCCGGACCCGGGACATGGCCACCAGTTCCACATCGCCCTGGGCCTCGGCCAGCTTCTCGCAGGTTTGGAGGGCCTGGAGCGCCTCCAGGAACTTGCCCGAGCCCTCGTAGGCGCTCGCCAGGACGTAGAAGGCGTGGGGCGACTGGGGGTTGAGTTCCGTGGCCCGCAGGGCGTGGGGCAGGGCCTGCCCGAAGTCGCCGGCCTCCACGTAGAGGCGCGCCAGGGCCAGTTCGTAGGCGAAGGGGTCGCCGAAGCGGGACGCGGCCTCCCGGAAGGAAGCCTGGGCGGCCTCCTGGTCCCCGGTGCGCTCCTGGGCCCAGCCCAGCCGCAGCCAGGGTTCGGGGTCTTGGGGGTCCAGCGCTGCCGCTTCCTGGTAGTGGGCGAGGGCCTCCTCCCAGCGCCCCTCCTGGATGGCCCGCTCCGCAGCCGCGTACAGGCGCAGTTTCTGGGCCGTGAGGGGGTCTGGCCGCAGGAAGAGGTAGGCCGCGCCCCCCAGCAGGGCCAGGATGAGCAGGGCGATGCCCACCGCGCGCCCGGTCCTCGCCATCCTCCGGCGGCGTTGCTCCGCCGCCAGGAGGTCCAGGCGCCACCACCAGCGTTCCTCTGGGGGGCGGAGTTCCTCGCGGGCCTGCCGCAGCGCGTCCGGCCCCTCGCGCGCGTGGCGGACCAGGCGTTCTGCCCCGCGCTGGAGTTGCGTGCAGAGGGATTCCCAGCGCGTCCGCTCCGGCCGCAGGTCAATCCCCTCGGCCTCCAGGGCCTGCAGGCCCTCGGCGACGGCATCCAGGCAGCGGAGGAGGGGGAGGAGTTCCCCCCGCCCCCGCAGGAGGAGGGTTGCTCCCTCCTCTGCCTCCCGCAGGGTCCGGCGCAAGGCGTCCGCTGGCGTCTCCACGCCGGGTTCCACTGGCCGTTTCACCATCTCCGGACTCCCTCCCAGTTTAGCGTGAAGGTCGTCTCTATGGTGCCCACGGTCAGCCCTCGGTGGTTGGTCAACGGGCGGTTGCCCAAAGGGGCGAGGGTGGGAGGCAGGTCGCCCCCGTACACCCCCAGCAGGCGCAGTGCTTCCAGCAAGGCGGGGTCGCGCCCCCGCCGGCCATCGCCATCCTCCAATTTGACGACGAGGCCCAGCCCCGGGTTCCCGTTGCCCAGCGCGCCGGGCAGGATGCCCACGGCATAGTACCCCTCGGCCCCCGCCTTGGCCACCAGGCGGCCGGGCCAGGCCCGCATGAGGAGGGTGCAGAGGCGGCCCTCTCCGGCCACCATCTCCGGGTGGGCCACCATCGCCGCCACCACGCGGCGGCAGGCCTCCGCCAGGCTGGGGGGCAGGCCCTGGGGGTCCACCAGGCGGGCGAAGGCGGTCGCCGCCGCCCGCAGGGGAAGGGCGTGCACGGGCACGCTGCAGCCGTCGGTCCCCAGGACGATCTCCTCCGCCGGGAAGCCAGCCATCTGGGCGAGGACCTCCCGGATGCGCACCTGCACGGGATGGTCTGGGCGCTCGTACCCCTCGGTGGGCCAGCCGCGGTGCTGGGCCAGGGCCAGCATGCCGGTGTGCTTGCCCGAACAGTTGTTGTGCAGGGGCGAGGGGGCAAGGCCCTCGGCCTGCAGGCGCTTCTGCTCTTCTGGGTCAAAGGGCGGGTGGACGCCGCAGGCCAGGGCCGAGGCGTCCAGGCCCAGGCGGGCCAGGCTGCGGGCCACGGTCTCCACGTGGCGGCGGCTCCCGCTGTGGGAGCCGGCCATGCAGGCCAGTTCCTCGGGGGCGAAGCCGAAGCGGTCGGCGGCCCCGCTCTCCACCATGGCCAGGAGCTGCAGGGGCTTGGCCGACGACCGCATGTAGGTGACGTACTCCGGGTCTCCCACGTGGGCCACCACCCGCCCCTGCCCGTCGGCCACGACAACTGCTCCCCGGTGGAGCGCTTCCACAAGCGGCCCCCGGCGCACGGCGACCAAGGGCGGCAGGGGGCGGTCTTCTGAAGGGGTCCACTGCAACATAGGCTGTCTCCTCGGGGTCTGTGCATCCCAGCGGCCTGCTCAGAGGGGAGGCTCGCTCAGGCGCTGGAGCTTCTCCTCCACCTCCTGCCAGGCGATCTCGGAAAGGCCCAACTTGCGGCGCAGGCGGTCGGGCTCCATGCCCGCTTTCCAGTCCCGCAGCGCGGCCGTCCAGCGCAGGCGGTCAAAAGACACGCTCCCCTGGATGCCGGCCCGGCGACCCAGGTCCCGCAGCACGTACTCCAAGTTGCGGGCCGTCCACGGGAAGAGGAACTCCTGGGGCTGGTAGCGGTCCAGGTAGGCCTGGATCGCCGGGACCAGGGAGGCGGGCAGGGCGAGGCGGCGCTCCTTGTGCTGCTGGCGGGGGCTGTCGTAGCGGATGAACACCGAAGGCCCCTCCCGCGCCGAGAGGTCCAGGTCCGCCAGGCGGATGCCGACGCACTCGCCCTTCTTGATGCCCGTGTGCACGAGGAGCGCGGCCAGGACGTAGGGGCGCGGGTCCGGCTCCTCGCCGGCCATCTGCTCCCTGGCCGCGGCCAGGAGCCGGTCCACCTCCTCGTCGGTGAGGGGCCGGGGCAAGGGGGCGCGCACGGAGCGCTGGATGAGGGGCGCGGCGGGGTCCCGGGGCAAGACGCCCGTCTCGTAGAGCCAGCGGAAGAAGACCTTGAGGGTGGTGACGCGGCGGGCGTAGGTCTTGGGGCGGCACGGGCGGCCGCGCCGGTACAGGAGGTAGTCCAGGAACTGGTTGAGGACCTCGGTGGAAAGGTCCCCCAGGGGCCGGGCATCGCCCACGTACTCCCGGAGCCGCTTCAGGTCCCCCAGAAAGGATTTGCGGGTGTTCTCCGTGAACCCCTGGCGCACCATGTAGGCGTCAAAGGGCTCCATGGCGGCCCAGAGGGGCGACCTGGGGCTCAGGGGCTGGGGTTCTGCCTCCTCGCCCGGGGGCTCTTCCGGAGGGGGCAGGTCGGGGAAGAGGGGAAGTTGTCGGGCAGCCATCGT
Organism: Anaerolineae bacterium; assembly: GCA_034434775.1. Classification (GTDB taxonomy): domain Bacteria; phylum Chloroflexota; class Anaerolineae; order DTPP01; family DTPP01; genus DAOTYM01. The sequence goes on from DAOTYM010000326.1 coordinate 9,067, forward strand.
CCCTATCCCTCCCGTCCGAACTGGCGGGCCAGCAGGGCCGCCTGGATGAAGATCATGGTAGGCCGGCCGTGGGGGCAGGTGCGCGGCGACCGGGTCTGCTCCAGGCGGCGGACCAGTTCCCGCATCTCCTCCAGGCTGAGGGGCTGGCCCCCCTTGACGGCGACCTGCTTGCAGATGCTGGCCACGACCCGGGCCTCTTGGGAGCCCTCCAGGGGCCTGGCCGCCCCCTCGGCGAGTTCGTCCAGGATGTCCGCAAGGGCGCGGGCCAGGTCGCCCCGGTTGAGCACCTGGGGGACCCCCCGCAGGAGCCAGGTGTCCCCGCCGAAGGGCTCCAGGTCAAAGCCGTGCTTCCGCAGGTGGTCCAGGTGCTCCTCCAGGGCGGCGGCCTGGCGCGGCGTCAGGCGCACGGGCAGGGGCTCCAGCAGGGCCTGGGTGGGGGGCGCGGTGCCGCGGTCCGCCATCAGGTCCTCGTACAGGACCCGCTCGTGGGCCGCGTGCTGGTCAATGAGGTAGAGGCCGTCGGGCCCTTCGGCCACGATGTAGGTCAGCGCCACCTGGCCCACGACCCGCAGGGGTGGCATGGAGGTTGCCTCGGGCCACAGGGCTGCGGTAGAAGGGGCCGCGGGGGACGGGGGCCCGGGGGTGGGCGCGGCGGGGGGTGACGTCCCCTGCCAGCGGGGTGGCGACCAGTCGGGGGTGAGGTGGGCGGCCACCGGGGCCTGGGTGGTGAGGGCCTTGCGCACGGCCGCCTGCACCAGGGCGAAGACGGCCTGCCCGTGGCGGAAGCGGACCTCCCGCTTGGTGGGGTGCACGTTGACATCCACCTCCGACGGGGGCAACTCCAGGAGGAGGATCGCCACCGGGTACCTGCCGATGGGCAGGAAGGTGTGGTACGCCTGGCTCACCGCTGCGGAGAGGCTGCGGTCCTGGATCCAGCGGCGGTTGACGAAGAAGGCGATGTCGGCGCGGCTCGCCCGGTGGAGGGAGGGCGGGCTCACGAACCCCCAGAGGCGCGCCCCGTGCTCGCCTTCGGCCTCCACCGGGAGGAGGGCCTCGGCCGTCTCCACGCCCAGGACGGCGGCGAGGACGTCCCGCAACTGTCCGCTCCCTGGGGAGAGGAAGAGGGGACGGCCATCGCTCACCAGTTCAAAGCGCCGCTCGGGGTAGGCCAGGGCGTAGCGGGTGACCACCTCGTGGATGTAGGCCGCCTCGGTGGGGGGCTGGCGCAGGAACTTCTGGCGCGCTGGCACGTTGTAGAAGAGGTGTTCCACGGTGACGAGGGTGCCGGCCGGGGCCGCGGCGGGGCGGTTCTCCACCAGGCGGCCGCCCTCCACGCGCACCCGGCGGGCGACCGGCTCGTCGGGGGGGCGGGTGAGGAGGGTCACCCGGGCGACGGCGGCGATGCTGGCCAGGGCCTCGCCCCGGAAGCCCAGGCTGGCGATCTCCTCCAGGTCGCGGACGTCCCGCAATTTGGAGGTCGCGTGGCGGGCGAAGGCCAGTTCCACCTCCTCGGCGGGGATGCCGCAGCCGTTGTCGGCCACCTGGATGAGGCGGCGGCCGCCCTGCCGGATCTCCACGCGGATGTCGGTGGCGCCGGCGTCCAGGGCGTTCTCCACCAGTTCCTTGACCACGGAGGCGGGCCGTTCCACCACCTCGCCGGCGGCGATCTTGCTCGCGACCTCGGGCGGCAGGATTTGGATGGGCTTTCGGCTCTCTGCGTCCACCATCGGGCGGAATTGTACCACAGGAGGCGGTCCGGGGGAAGCGAAGGAGGAGCCACCGCTTGAGGCCGGAAACCTCCCCCCAGCATGGGGTGAACCGAAGCGAGGCCATTGCATTTGGCAATTCCGGTGAGGTGTGGTATAATAGTTTCAGCCTCGGGCGGTTAGCTCAGTTGGCCAGAGCGCCACGTTGACATCGTGGAGGCCATAGGTTCAAGTCCTATACCGCCCACTGGCCAAAGGGAAAAGGCAAAGCGTGGACCAGGACGAGTACGCCGGGGCAACGCCCCAGGGAGGGATGGCCGCGGACTGGAAGCCATCCCGGCGGGAACCGGCGGAAAACCCCCTGGGAGCGGGTGCCGGAAAAGGGTCTCCTGAGTAAGGCACCCCGGGGTGTCCCGTTACAGGCAGCAACGAGGGCAAGAAGGCTCTCCCCAGGGGCCTTCTTGCCGAACGTGGGTGGAACCGCGGGAAAGCCTCTCGCCCCATGGGTGAGAGGCTTTTTCTATCCATGCAGCAGAGGATGCTTGAGGAGGAGAACATGGCAGAGAACGAACGGCCCGACCTGGAGCGGCTGCGGCATTCGGTGGCCCATGTGATGGCGCAGGCGGTGCTGGACCTCTTCCCGGAGGGGAAACTGGCCTTCGGCCCGCCCATTGAGGACGGCTTCTACTACGACTTTGACCTGCCCAGGCCCCTCACCCCCGAGGACCTGGAGGTCATTGAGCGGCGCATGCGGGAGATCATCGCCGGCGCGCACCCCTTCCAGCAGCGGTTCGTCTCGGTGGAGGAGGCGCGGAGGATCTTCGCCGACCAGCCCTACAAACTGCAGCAGATTGAGCGGTTGGCCTCCGGCGAGGTGGACGAACACGGCGGCGCGGCCGCCGCTCCTGCCGAGCGCCTCTCCATCTACACGCACGACACCTTCACCGACCTCTGCCGGGGGCCCCACCTGGAAAACACCGCGCAGATCAACCCCGACGGGGTGAAACTGCTGCGGGTGGCCGGGGCCTACTGGCTGGGCGACGAGCGCAACCCCATGCTCCAGCGCATCTACGGGACCGCCTGGCCCACCCGGGAGGAACTGGAGGCCTACCTCCACAAACTGGAGGAGATGGAACGCCGCGACCACCGTCGCCTGGGGCGGCAACTGGACCTCTACAGCCAGAACCAGGACCTGGGGGCCGGGTTGACCCTGTGGCACCCCCGCGGGGGCATGATCCGCTACAAAATTGAGGAGTTCTGGCGGCAGGAACACCTCAAGTGGGGGTACGAACTGGTCTTCACGCCCCACATCGGGCGCGCCTGGCTGTGGCAGACCAGCGGCCACCTGGACTTCTACCGCGAGAACATGTACGCGCCCCTGGACATTGAGGGCCAGGAATACTTCCTCAAGCCCATGAACTGCCCCTTCCACATCATGATCTACAAGAGCCGGGTCCGCAGTTACCGGGAACTCCCCCTGCGCTGGGCCGAACTGGGCACCGTCTACCGCTATGAGCGGTCCGGCGTGCTCCATGGCCTCCTGCGGGTGCGGGGTTTCACGCAGGACGATGCGCACATCTTCTGCCGCCCGGACCAGATAGAGGAGGAGGTGCTGCGCTGCCTGGACCTGACCTTCCACCTCCTGGGAGCCTTCGGGTTTGAGGAGTACGAAGTAGCCCTCTCGGTGCGGGACCCGGCCCACAAGGAGAAGTACATCGGCAGCGACGCCATGTGGGAAGAGGCGGAACGGTCCCTGGTCCACGCCCTGGAACGCCGGAACCTGCCCCACATCCGTATGGAAGGCGAAGCCGTCTTCTACGGCCCCAAGATTGACATCCACGCGCGGGACGTCCTGGGGCGCAAGTGGCAGTTGACCACAGTGCAGTTTGACTTCAACCTGCCGGAGCGCTTTGACGTGACCTACGTGGGCCAGGACGGCCGGGAGTACCGCCCCTACATGGTGCACCGCGCCCTCCTCGGCTCCATGGAGCGGTTCTTCGGCATCCTCATTGAGCACTATGCCGGCGCGTTCCCGGTGTGGCTCGCGCCGGTGCAGGCCGTGGTCATCCCCATCGCCGACCGCCACAACGACTACGCCTGGAAGGTGAAGCGGTTCCTCGCCGAGGCCGGCCTGCGAGTGGAGGTGGACGACTCCAGCGAGCGGATGGCAGCCAAGATCCGCGAAGCCCAGGTGCAGAAGGTCCCCTACATGCTCATCGTCGGGGACCGGGAAGTGGAGCAAGAAGCGGTGGCCGTGCGCCTGCGCACGGGCGAGGACCTGGGCCCGCGCCCCCTGGCCGAGGTGCGGGAGATGATCCTGGAGGCCGACCGCACCAAAGCCAACGTGTGAGGAGGGGACACGAGCCTGGAACAGCCGAAATGGCAGGGGCAATTCGTGAATTGCCCCTACAAACCTCACCTACCCCCCAGCCCCCTCCCTCTCCATCCGCTGATGGAGAGGGAGGGGGAGGCCGAAGGCCGGGGGTGGGTGAGGTGCGCAGGGGCGCGGCGTGCCCCGCCCCTACGGGCCGTCCACCTACGGGAACGGCGTCGGCGCAGGCGTGAGCCTCGCTTTGAATCGGCGGCCCTCCTTGCCCTCCGGGGCTCCTCAGTGGTATAGTCCCCCAGGGATAGGAGGTGACCTATGGGCACCGCACGGCAGCCAGAGCCGGTGAAACTCGTCGTGAGCATCCTCAGCGGGGATGAGGCCCTCCTGGAGGAGGCGGAAGCGCGCCTGCAGGAAGCTTTCGGCCCCGTGGACTACCGGAGCGGCCTCCTCCCCTTCCACCACACGGCCTACTACGAGCCGGAGATGGGCCCGAACCTGAAGCGGCGCATCGTCGCCTTCCAGCGCCTGGTGGACCCCGGGGACCTGGCCACCATCAAGGGCAGGACCAACGCGCTGGAGGAAGGGTGGGCTGTGGGCGGCAAGCGGCGGGTGAACGTAGACCCGGGGTACGTGGACCTGGCAAAACTGGTCCTGGCCTCCACCAAGGACCACGGGCACCGCGTCTACCTGGGCCAGGGCATCTACGCCGAGGTCACCCTGCAGTACCGCGGCGGGCGGTTCCAGCCCTGGCCCTGGACCTACCCGGACTACGCCTCGGAGGAGTACTGCCGCCTGTTCGGGGAGATCCGCGCCCTCTACCACGCCCAGTTGCGGGCCCTGAGGGCCGCCTCAGGGCGCACCTGAAGCCGGCAAGGCTTCGCCCACCACGAAGATGAGCCGCCCGCTGCGGTCGTGCACGACCGCCACCACCTGGCCCTGCAGCCCCTCTTCTTCCAGCACGGCCTGGTAGGCCTCCAGGCGGCCCCGGTACACCGTCTCTTCCGGGGCGTGGAAGAGGTGGTAGCGCCCAGGCTCCCGCACCAGCGGCCGGATGCGCTCCCGGAAGCCCTCATCCGGCTGCTCCAGGCTCTCGTAGCCGAAGACCTCCAAGGGCCGCACCTCTCCTCCCGTCAGGAACTCCACGGGGGCGGCGATCCCCCAGTCCAGGGCCAGGGGTTGGGGGTGGGGCGCGTCCCTCAGGCGCTCGGCCAGGGCGTAGATGGCCTCCGTGTGCCCCCCCAAGCCGCCGGTCTGTGCGGGGCACGGTGGTAGCGCACGTCCACCCCCAGGTCCCACAGGGCCAGGAACGCCGCGACGAGCACCGGGAGGACCTCCAGGGCCTTCTTCCCCCGGCCGGCGCGGGCCAGCGCGTCCAGCGTGGCGGCGAGGGCCAGCGCGGGGAGGGGCAGGGCCAGGACGAAGTGGCTGTGCCACAGGGCGGAGACGGTGAAGCAACTCTGCACCACGATCAGGGCCAGGGCCAGGTAGGGGAAGAGGAGCCGCCGCACAGGCACCGCGCCCCTCCGGAGGACGTGGGCGAGGCTCCCCAGAGCGCCCAAGGCCAGTGCGGGAGGCCACCAGGGGTCCTCAAAGGTGCCCCCCAGGTACCAGAAGGGCGTCCCGGCCAGGACGTCCCGGACCTGCAGGAGCCGGGCGGCGAGGTTCCGCCCGAAGGCGAGGTTGTCCACGCCGTAGTACGAGTGCCCCAGGTTGCGGACGACGGTGAGCAGGGTGCCGCTCGTCTGCCAGTTGAAGAGGGCCAGGGGAACCAGGGGCACGGCGAAGGCCGCCCCCGCGAGGAGGAGGCCGAGGAGGTCGCGCCGGGGGAGGGCGCGCGCCCAGCGCCCCCAGGCGAGGAGCGCCCACGCCCCCACCATGGCCCCCAACGCCCAGAGGAAGAGCAACTTGGCCCAGAGCCCCAGGCCACAGGCCAGGGCCGCCAGGACCCACCAGCGGCGACGTCCCTCCTTGAGCCACCGCCACCCGCTCCAGAGGGCCAGGGCGAAGAGGGTGGCGGTGATGGACGTGACGTAGAGGCCCTGGCGGTTCCAGAAGACGAAGGCCGGCTGAACGGCGAGGAGGATCGCCGCCAAGGAGGCGGCCCGTTCGGAATAGGCGCGGCGGGCAAGGTCCCAGACAAGGAGGAGGGTAGCCAGCCCGCACAGGACCGGCAGGAGGCGCAGCGAGGCCACCCGCACGCCCCCCAGGGCCAGGAAGGGGACCGCGAGGTACGCGTTGAGCGCGCCGATGTAATCCTGCACCATGAGGGGCCAGTCCCGCCCGCCCACGCGCAGTGCGCTCCCACGGAAGGGGTCCAGGGGCTGCCCCAGGAGGATCTGCATGGCGGGGACGCCTGCCTCGCGGGCCTCATCGTAGTGGAGGCCGGGCAGGTAGACCTGGTAGAGGGCCAGGGCCAGGTAGAGCCCGGCCGCCAGGCCCACTGCGAGGAGGGGAAGGGGCTTATTACTCCGCAATCAGGCCCACCTCGGAGACCATGCTGCGGTAGTTCCAACCAGAGGCGTAGATGCGCAGCGAGTGGATGTGCACCGGCCGGGCGTCCCCCAGCGCCTCCATCAGGTTGCCCGACTCGTAGGGGTACCAGATGAAGGGCGGGATCTTCTCCCCGTTGCGCATGGGCCAGTTGGGCGGCGGGTCCCGGTAGTAGAAGCCGTGGTACCAGGAGAGGTCGCGCCCGTAGGCGTCCCGGTACCGGAGTTCCACCATCACCGGGAACTCGGAACTGCGGTAGCCCGCGCCGGGCAGGCTCTGGTACTCCAGGCGCACGTCCAGGCGCAGCACCAGGGAGACGTTGTCCCGCACGTCGCGGTTGATCTCCTGCTCAATGCTGATCTCCGTGTGCACGCCCTCTTCGGCCCCCATGCGCACAAAGTACACGGCGTTCCGGTCGCCCTGGTTGACGATGGTCGCCTCGCCGGGGGCCACGCCCTCCAGGTCGGCGTAAGGGGTGACCTTCCAGCCCTCCTCCAAGGGCTGGCGGAAGTCGCCGTTGACCACCAGGTTCTGGGCCGCGGGCATGGGCTCGCCGGGCTCGCCCTCGGCGCCCACATCCACCCGTTCCCCTGGGTCCAGTTCCACGCCGGTCTTCTGCCCGAGGACGAGGGCGCGGCCGTAACGCACGACGACGCGGGTGCGCTCGTCCGTGACCTCCACGGAGTAACTCCCCCCCGCCTCCAGGCGGACCTGCCCGTGGGGGGTCTGCACCTGCAGGAGCCGCTCTCGCTCGCCCCCTGTGGCCACCCGGAAGCGGACGAGGCCCCGCTCCAGAGCCACCTTCACCTCGTCAGGGCGGGGGCTGAGGGAGAAGCGGGGGCGCCGCAGCCGCTCCAGGAGCACCTGCGACTCCCCGTAGAGGAGGGCGGTGCTGTTCTCAAAGAAGGTGATGGTGGCCCGCGAATCGGGCCCTGTGGTCACCCGGAACCCTTCTTTAAGTTCCCGGCCGCTGTTGACGGCGATGGGTTCCTGGGCCCGTCGCTCGTGGACCGTCAACATGCCGTCAATCTTCTCCAGGTAGGCGGCCTGCGGCCGGGTGGCGTTCAGCAGGTACCAGCGGATGGAGAGAGGCACGCTGACCGCCAGGCAGACGAAGATGGCGAAGGCGGTCCACAGGACCACCCAGGCTGCCCGTTCCGGATTGCGTCTGGCCCAACGTTGCATCATCAGTAGGCTACCCTGAACCCTTGGAATTCGCCGGTGGCCGGCTTCCACTGGACGTCCACCTGGACCACGACTGCCGATGGCGGGCCCCGGTGGAGGAAGTCCAGCAACCTGACCAGGGCCTGGGGAGGCCCTTCGGCCACCACCTCCACCGTGCCATCCCAGCGGTTGCGCACATACCCCGTGAGGCCCAGTTCCTGGGCCCGCAGGCGGGTGTAGTAGCGGAAGTTGACTCCCTGCACGTGCCCGTGGACGATGGCCTCTAGGCGCTCGTGGCGGACCTGCTCGGACACCGGAACATCCCCTCCAGCCTCACAGGAAGATGACCCACCGGGCCTGCCGCTTGTCCAGGCGGTGGAGGCCGGCCTCCAGGGCCAGCCGCACCGCTTCCTCGTATTCCTGCCGGGTGATGCGGCGGTTCAAAGGCGGCCGTTCGTGGGCCCGGTAGCAGGGTCGGTACTGGTCCATGATGTTCAGGTAGGTGTTGCGGGAGATCTCCTCCGCCAGGAAGCGCACGATCTGGGCCGTGCCCGCCAGCCCCTCCGGAAGGACGAGGTGCCGCACCAGGA
>DAOTYM010000327.1:0-3284 GCA_034434775.1 Anaerolineae bacterium
CTGCCTGCTGGGAAGATGGCCGCGCCGTCAGCCCGCTACTTCGTCCGAAGGCGAGGGCTCTCCGGTCCCCTCGGCCGCCTCCGGCTCCTGGGCCGCGCCTTCCTGGGGGGCTGCCTCTGCCGCCTCGGCGAGGGGAAGCGCATCCGGGGCCGCGGCCTCTGGCGCAGGCGGCTCCGTCGGCGCGGGGGCCTCCTCCGCCGGCGTTGGCGCCGGGGCCTGGGCCTTCTGAGGCTCCTTGGCCTTCGTGCTCTCCTCCAGTTCCAAGGAGAACTGGCTGGTGACCTCCTGGGTCATGGCCCGGAAGTCACGGATGCTCTTGCCCACGGCGCGGCCGATCTCCGGCAGGCGTCCTGGCCCGAAGATGATGAGGGCCAGGATCAGGATGAAGACCAACTCCATGGGCCCGATGCCGAAGAAGTTCATTCCCCACCCCTTTTGGAACGGCCCACTTCTGCAAGCAGGCCGTCTTCCTTCAACTGGGCAACCAGGCTCCCCAACACCCCGTTGACAAAACGGGGGGAGGAGTCGCTGCCGAAGGTCTTGGCCAGTTCCACCGCCTCGTTGATGACCACCTTCACTGGCGCATCGCGGTCCACCAGGAGTTCGTAGCAGGCCATGCGGAGGATGTTGCGGTCCACAATGGCCACCTGTTCAATGGGCCGTTCCCGGGCATGCTGGGCGATGGCCTGATCCAGCCGCCGGCGGTGGGCCACGACGCCCATGACCAGGCGCCGGGTGAAGGCCTGGGCCTCCTCGGGCAGGGGCGTCTCCTCAAAGCGGTATTTGAGCACCGTCTCGGGATCGTGGCCCGCGCAGTCTATTTCAAACAGCGCTTGCAGGGCCGTTGCCCGCGCCCGGCGTCGGACTTTCACCGCGCTGCTCCCCGCCTCGCGTCACGTTCCGTGTTCGGGGAAGAGGACATCCTCAATGTGGACGTTGACCTCCTCCACCTGCATGCCCACCATATCGCGGATGGCCCGGGCCACCTCCCGCTGGATGGTCCGAGCCAGACGGATCATGTTGCTGCCAGGCTGGGCCACCACATGGACGTCCACGCGCACGGCATCTCCGTGCACGTCCACGTGGATCCCTTCGCCCAGGCGGCCCACGCTGAGGAAGCGGCCCACCCCTCCCCGGTGGGCGCACAGGCGCGCCACTCCCGGCACCCCCAGCACCGTCAGCCGGACGATGGTCAGCAGGACCTCAGGGGCGATGGTGGTCTTGCCCAAGGGTTCCGCGGGCGGTTGTTCCATCTTGCCCCTCCCTCGCGTGCCGTCCTTCAGGGCCTACTGCATGACCATGCCGCCATCCACGGAGAGGACTTGCCCGGTGATGAAGGCGGCCTCGTCGGAGGCCAGGAAGGCCACGGCCTTGGCGATATCCTCTGGCTGGCCGGCCCGCCCCAGGGGGGTCATCTGGATGGCGGTGTCCTTCAGTTCCTGGGGCAGGCTGGCGGTCATGTCGGTCTCCACAAAGCCGGGGGCCACGGCGTTGACAGTGATGTTGCGGGGGCCCAGTTCCTTGGCCGCGGCCTTGGTGAGGCCGATGAGGCCCGCCTTGGCCGCGCAGTAATTGGCCTGCCCCACGTTCCCGGCCAGCCCGGCCACCGAGGTGATGTTGATGATGCGCCCGAAGCGCCGCCGGACCATGGTGCGGGCTGCGGCCTTGATACAGTTGAAGGCCCCCTTCAGGTTGGTGTCCAGGACGACGTCCCAATCCTCCTCGGACATGCGCATCAGGAGGGTATCTCGGGTCACGCCGGCGTTGTTGACCAGGATGTCCACCTGGCCGAAGGCTTCAAGGGCGGCGTCCATCAGGCGCTTGGCCTCTTCAGATTGGGAGACGTCCGCCTGGACCGCCAGGGCGCGCCCACCAGCCTGCTCAATTTGGGCCACCACCTCCAGTGCCGCAGCCTCATTGGTGTGGTAGTTGACCACCACTGCCGCGCCCCTGCGGGCCAGTTCCAGGGCGATGGCCCGGCCGATCCCGCGAGAGGCTCCCGTGACGATCGCCACCTTGCCCGACAAGTCCCCCATCTGCTCCCCCCTATCATCCTAGGGCGCTTTTCAAAGTTCACCCCGCCCAGTCCTGGACCTCTTGCCACTCCCCCACGGTGCGCACCGCAGCCTGCGGGGCGATGCGGCGCACCAGCCCCGCCAGGACGTTGCCCGGCCCCACCTCCACAAAGGAGGAAACGCCCTGCGCCTCCAGGTACTGCACGGTCTGGGTCCAGCGCACCGGCGACGTCAGTTGGGCCAGGAGTTCCTGGCGCACCTCGTCGGCCGTCTCCAGGGGCCTGGCCTGGACGTTGCCGACGACCGGGATGCGGGGAGGCCGCAGGTCCACCAAAGCCAGGGCCTCCCGTAGCGCCTCCACCGCCCCTCGCATGTACGCGGAGTGGGTGGCCACGCTCACCCGCAGCGGGACGACGCGCCCTCCCCGCTCCCGGGCCAGTTGGGTGGCCCGCTCCAGGGTTGGGAGGTCGCCCGAGATCACCACCTGGCCCGGGCAGTTGTAGTTGGCCACCTGGACCACGCCGCCCGTCAGGCTCGCGGCCTCCTGGCAGAGGGCCTCCACTGCCTCGTCCTCCAGTTTGAGGATGGCCGCCATCCCGCCGGGAGGCTCTTCCCCAGCCGCCTTCATCGCCAGCCCGCGCACCCGGACCAGCCGCACCCCTTCCGCGAAGGGGAAGCACCCGGCCACCGCCAGGGCGGTGTATTCCCCCAGGCTGTGTCCCGCGGCCCAGCCAGGGTGCAGGGGGCCGTGGAGGGCCTCCAGGGCCCGCCAGGCGGCGAAGGAGGCGACGAAGAGGGCGGGCTGGGCGTTGGCGGTGTCCTGAAGGTCCTCCTCGGGCCCCTCAAAGCAGAGGCGGGCCAGGGGGAACCCCAAGACCTCCTCGGCTTCCTCAAAGGCTTCGCGGGCTGCGGCGCTCGCCTCGTAGAGGGACCTGCCCATGCCCACCCGCTGCGAGCCCTGGCCCGGGAAAAGGATGGCAGTGGACGCGTCCAAGGGCATCCCCCGTGCGTGCTTACAGGTGGCGGGCGATGACGAGGCGCTGGATCTGGTTGGTGCCCTCGTAGATCTGGATCAGTTTGGCGTCCCGCATCAGTTTTTCCACGGGATAGTCCCGCATGTAGCCGTAGCCGCCGAAGATCTGCACGGCGTCGGTCGTCACCTCCATGGCCGCGTCCGCGGCGAAGCACTTGGCCATGGCCGACTCCTTGGTGACGCGCATCCCCTGGTCCACCATCCAGGCAGCCCGCCAGGTCAGCAGGCGGGAGGCG
>DAOTYM010000328.1:0-8291 GCA_034434775.1 Anaerolineae bacterium
GCCCTGGGAGACCTGGAGTAGGGGGCGACCTCACCCACCCCTCCCCCTCCCTCTCCGCAGGCAGAGAAGGAGGGTGGGCTCGGTAGGGGCAATTCATGGATTGCCCCTACAAACCTCACCTACCCCCCAGCCCCCTCCCTCTCCATCGCTGATGGAGAAGGAGGGGGAGGCCGAAGGCCGGGGGTGGGTGAGGTGCGCAGGGGCGCGGCCTGCCCCGCCCCTTGGGGCCGTCCCCGCGGTGGGCAGCGTCGGCGCAGGCGTGAGCCCCGATTTGAATCGGCGGCTGAAAATGGTAGGGGCAATTCATGGATTGCCCCTACAAACCTCACCTACCCCCCAGCCCCCTCCCTCTCCATCCGCTGATGGAGAGGGAGGGGGAGGCCGAAGGCCGGGGGTGGGTGAGGTGCGCAGGGCAAGGCATGCCTTGCCCCTGGGGGCTGTCCCCGCGGTGGGCCGCGTCGGCGCAGGCCGACGCCCTGCTTGAGCCCCGATTTGAATCGGTGGCCGAAAATGGTAGGGGCGAGGCGTGCCTCGCCCGGGGCCGGGGTTGACCCCACCTACTCCCTATTCCGGGGACCGCTGGAACACCACCAGGTACGACCAGTGGCCCCAGCCGTTCCAGGCCTGGGTGCAGGCCGGGTCCTCCACGGCGGCGTCCAGGCGGGTGGTGATGCCCGAGACCGCGTCGCTCCCGAAGTCGCGCACCCACACCGTGTACTCCGCCACAGAGGCCCACAGGGCGAAGTCCGTGTACCCCGCGCCCTGGGGCACCGGCGGCGGGAGGTAGGGGTCGTTCTTGGTATAGGTGACGCGGTCGTCGTAGCCACCCTGCCAGGCGTTGCGGAGCCAGAGGCCGTCCACCCCCATGCCCTGCCGGTCGTAGACCTTGATGTAGAGGTTGTGGTTCCCCTTGTTCTCCAGGCACGCCAGCCGCCGGGCCGAAACGACCACGTACTCCGGCACCGTCGTCATCTCCCGCCAGGTGACCGTGTACCACTGGTGGCCGTTCCTGGCGTCGGCGTGGGTGGGGACGTCCGCTGTGGAGGAGAGGGAGGCGCCGCTCCCGTCCACCACGGCCAGGTGCCAGAGGGCATCCACGGGGGCGGAAGCCACCTGGACCTGCCAGCGCCCCTCCCCATCGGAGGGGGCAGAGGTGTAGGCAGGCCCGCCCTCCGCCCAGACCCGCACCTGCACCCCCTGCTGGGGCGCTCCGGCCGCGTCCAGGATGCGGCCCTGGAAGCCACACCCGCTGGGGTCGGCCCGCCCGAGGATCAGGCTGGCCACGTGGTAGCGCCACGTCGGCGTGGGGGGCGGGGGATCCTGGTGCAGGGCCAGGGGCAGGTAGGCTTGGGCAGGGAAGACGGACCAGGCATGGGGCAGGGCGTTCCCGGCGGCCTGGACGGTCGGCAGAAGCCCGGCCAGGACAACCAGGATGCCGATGGAGGCGAGGGTCAGCGGTGACAGGTGCACCTTCATGGTGGGGCTCCTCTCAGCGGTATGGGATGTGCCGGAGGTGAAGAGGCCGGCTCGCGCGTTCACTATCTTGGACGGGAAAAGCGGCGAACCGGTCCGCGCCGGGCGTCCTCCAGGGGAGAAAGGGTCACTTCCCGTCCACGATGCACTGCCGGATGGCCTGCACGAGGAGCCGGTGCTCCACCTGGTGGATGCGGGCCTCCAGCGTCTCCAGGGTGTCGCCCGGCAGGATGGGCACCTCTTCCTGCACGAGGACCGGGCCAGCGTCCACCGCCTCGTCCGGCACCAGGTGGACCATGACCCCCGTCCGCCGGATCTCCCCCCGCTGGTAGGCGGCCCAGGCCCGTTCAATGGCGTGGGTGCCCGGGAACTCGCCGGGCAGCGCTGGGTGGAGGTTGATAACCCGCCCCGGGAAGTGGCGCAGGAAGGCGTCGCTGAGGACGTGCATCCACCCTGCCAGGACGACCCATTCCGCGCCGTACCGCTGGAGGAGGGCGGCCAGGTCCGCGTCGTAGGCCTGGCGGCCGCGGCCGTCCTCCAGGTACGGCCGCAGGAGGTGCACCTCCGTGGGGACGCCGGCGCGCCGCGCCCGCTCCAGGCCGTAGGCGTTGGCCCGGTTGGAGACGACCACGCACACCTCCACCCCCGGCAGTTCCCCAGCCCGCACGGCGTCCAGGATGGCCTGCAAGTTGGACCCGAAGCCGGAGATGAGGACGGCGACCTTCGTCACCTGCGACCCCTTCACGCGAACTCTACGGGTGGCTTGCCTGCCGCCGCGGGGGCGATCTCGCCGATGGCCCAGGCCTCTCCTGGCGCGGCGCGCACCGCGGCGTCGGCCTGGTCCCGCGGCACCACCAGCACCATCCCTATCCCCATGTTGAAGACGTGGAACATCTCCGCCTCGTCCACGGGGCCGGCCTTCTGGATCAGGCGGAAGAGGGGCGGCACCGGCCACGCCCCCCTGCGGAGCACGGCCCGCACCCCCGACGGCAGGGCCCGGGGGAGGTTGTCCGGCAGGCCGCCCCCGGTGATGTGGGCCATGGCCTTGACCTGCACCCCGGCCGCCCAGATGCGCTCCAGCCAGCCCAGGTAGCAGCGGTGCGGCTCCAGGAGCGCATCGCCCAGGGGGATGCCCAGGGCCGGGTGGGGCACCTCCAGGGGCTCCCCTGCCAGCACCTTGCGGGCCAGGGAGTAGCCGTTGGTGTGGAGGCCCGACGAGGCCAGGCCCACGCATACATCCCCGGGGACGACCTCCCGGCCGTCCACCAGGGCTTCCCGCTCCACCCAGCCGACGATGGTGCCCACCAGGTCAAACTCGCCCGGCGCGTAGACGTCGGGCATCTCCGCCGTCTCGCCCCCCAGGAGCGCGCACCCCACGGCGCGGCAGGCTTCGGCACACCCCAGGATGACCTCCTCCACCACCCGAGGCTCCAGGCGGGAACTGGCGAAGTAGTCCAGGAAGAAGAGGGGCCTTGCCCCCTGGACGAGGATGTCGTTCACGCAGTGGTTCACCAGGTCGTGGCCCAGGCCGCGGTAGCGGCCCAGCGCAGCGGCCAGTTTCGTCTTCGTCCCCACCCCATCGGTGGAGGCCACCAGGAGCGGCGCGCGGGCCTCCCGCAACACCGGCGCCAGGTCGTACACGCCCCCGAAAGCCCCCATGCCTGCCACCACCGCCTCGGTGTACGTCCCTTCCACTGCCTGACGCACCCGCCCCAGGAGGCCTGCCTTGCGCTCAATGTCCACCCCGGCGGAGGCGTAGGTGGCCGGCCGCCGGGCCGCGTCCAGGGCGATGTCCCGCCGGTAGTGCATTCCCGGGAAGCGGACCTTCGCCACGGCCCGGTAGGCCCGCTCCCGGGCGGCGGCGACCGAGGCGTCCCAGGCCGTCACGCCCAGCACCCGCCCGCCTGCCGTGACCCAGGCCCCATCCTTCCGCTCCGTGCCGGCGTGGAAGAGGGCCACCTGGGGGTCCGCCGCGGCCTCCTCCAGGCCGGAGATGGGCAGGCCCTTGGGGTAGGAGCCTGGGTAGCCGGGCGAGGCCAGGACCACGCACACGCATCCCCCCGGCCGCCACTGCAGGCGCACCTCGTGCAAGCGCCCCTCCACGCAGGCCCAGAGGACCTCGGCCAGGTCTGTCTCCAGGAGGGGCAGGATGGCCTGCGCCTCTGGGTCGCCGAAGCGGCAGTTGAACTCCAGCACCTTCGGCCCTTCTGCCGTGAGCATGAGGCCGGCGTAGAGGACGCCCACGTAGGGCGTGCCAGCCTCCCAGAGGCCGTCCACGGCCGGCTGGAGGATGGTGCGACGGATCTCCTCCACTTGCGCCGCCGTGAGGGTCGCGGCGGGGGCGTAGGAGCCCATGCCCCCGGTGTTGGGGCCAGCGTCGCCATCCTGGGCGCGCTTGTAATCCTGGGCGGGGATCATGGGGAGCACGGTGCGCCCGTCGCAGAAGGCGAGCAGCGTGGCCTCAGTGCCTTCCAGGCAGTCCTCCACCAGGACGACGCGGCCCGCGTCGCCGAAGCGCCGCTCCAACATGGCCGCCCGCAGGGCAGCCTCGGCTTCCTCCACGGTGGAGCAGACCGTCACCCCCTTGCCCGCGGCCAGGCCGTCGGCCTTGACCACCACCGGCGCGCCGTGGGCCCGCACGGCGGCCAGGGCCTCTCCGTAGTCTTCGTAGATGCCGGCCCGGGCCGTGGGGATGCCGTGGGCTTCCATGAAGCGCTTGGCGAAGGCCTTGGACCCCTCCAACCGGGCCGCTGCCCGCACCGGCCCGAAGACGGCGAGGCCGGCTTCCCGGCAGGCATCGGCCAGGCCCGCCACCAGCGGGGCTTCGGGCCCGGCCACCACCAGGTCCACCCGCTCCTCGCGGGCCAGGCGCACCAGGCCCGGCACATCCTCCGCTGGGACAGGGGCGCGCCGGGCCGCCGCCCGGTGCAGGTGGCGCTGCGCTGGCCACACGGTGCCCCCGTTGCCGGGGGCCACGATCACCTCCTCCACCTGGGGGGACTGGGCGAGTTTCCAGGCCAGGGCGTGCTCCCGTCCCCCTCCGCCGACCACCAGGATGCGCACGGTGTCCCCCTCCTCAACGGGTTCAGTCGGCGACGGTCGCTGCCTGGGCCTCCATCGCCCACTTGCCCAGCCCTTCGTCGGGGAGCACGGGGTAGTCGCCGGTGAAGCAAGCCAGGCAGTGTCCCACTCTGGGCTGGCCCACTGCCCACAGGAGCCCCTCCAGGGAGAGGTAGCCCAGGGAGTTGGCCCCCAGGTGCTCCCGGATCTCCTCCACGGAGTGGGTGGCGGCGATGAGTTCCTCGCGGGTGGCCATGTCCACGCCCATGAAGCAGGGGAAGCGGATGGGCGGCGAAGAGACCCGCACGTGCACCTCCCGCGCCCCGGCTTGCCGCACCAGGGCCACGATGGGCGCGCTGGTGGTGCCGCGGACGATGGAGTCATCCACCAGGACCACCCGCTTGCCCTCCAGGGCTTCCCGCAGGGGGTTGAACTTCAGGCGGACGCCCATGCGCCGCAGGCGTTCGTCGGGCTGGATGAAGGTGCGGCCGATGTAGCGGTTGCGGATGAGCCCCTCGCCGAAGGGGATGCCGCTTTCGGCCGCGCAGCCGATGGCCGCGGGCGTGGCCGAGTCTGGCACGCCGATCACCAGGTCCGCCTCCACCGGGTGTTCCCGGGCAAGGCGCGCGCCCAGCCGCCGCCGCACGCTGTGGACGGAGCGGCCAGCCAGGATGGAATCGGGCCGGGCAAAGTAGATGAACTCAAAGACGCACAGTGCCCCCTGGGGCGCGGGGGGAAGGGCCTGGAAGGCGTACACGCCGTTCCGGTCCAGGCGCACCACCTCCCCTGGCTGCACCTCCCGCACAAACTCCGCGCCGATGGTGGCCAGCGCGCACGACTCGGAAGCCAGGACCCACCCCTCGGCGTTCCCGTTCAGGCGTCCCAGGCAGAGGGGGCGGAAGCCGTGAGGGTCCCGCACCCCGTAGACCGCCTCCCGGGTCAAGATGGCCAGGGAATAGGCCCCCTCGGCCTCTTCCATGAAGTGGGCGATGCGCTCCTCCCACGTGCGCCCTGGCGCGCCAGCCAGCATCTGGGTGATGACCTCGCTGTCGGACGAAGCCGAGAGCCCCACGCCCCGCTCCAGCAACTGCTGCCGCAGGCGCAGGCCGTTGGTCAAGTTTCCGTTGTGGGCCACCCCCAGGGGGCCGAGGGCCGTCTCCATGACGTAGGGCTGGGCGTTCTGGAGGCGGGAGGAGCCGCTGGTGGAATAGCGGTTGTGGCCGATGGCCAGGGACCCCTTGAGGGGGGCCAGGTTCTCCTCGGTGAAGACCTGGGCCACCAGGCCCATCGCCTTGTGGAAGGCCACCCGTTGGCCGTCGCTCACGGCGATGCCCGCGCTCTCCTGGCCCCGGTGCTGGAGCGCGAACAGGGCGAAGAAGGTCAGGCGTGCCACGTCCACCCCCGCGCCGGCGCAGATGCCGAAGACGCCGCAGGCTTCTCGGGGGCGGCCGTCCTCCCTAAGGGCGTCTCTCCCGTTGCAGAGCCTCATCATCCTTCACAACCCCTTCCCGCAGGCGGGTCTGGTGCTCCTGCACAGCCTGGCGCAGGGCGGGATCGGCCACCGCCAACACCTTGACCGCCAGGAGCGCGGCGTTGGCCGGCTCCAGGACTACCGCCGGGCAGACGCCAGAGGGCATGCGCAGGGAGGAGAAGACATCTTGGGCGGCAAAGGGTTCCGCCAGGGGCGGACAGGCGATCACGGGTGCGGCGACCTGGGCATCCACCAGCCCGCTCAGCGCGTTGCTGCGCCCGGCAACGGTGATGTAGGCCCCGACCTCACCGCTGGCCTCGTACTCTTCCAGCATCGTCAAGAGGTGCCCAGGCGACTTGTGGGCCGAGGCGATGCGCAAGGTGCAGGGGACGCCGAACTGGTGCAACGTGGCCTTGATGGCCTCCCCTGTCGCCCGGTCAGCCTTGGAACCCATGATGACGATCACCCGTTTGGCCATCTCCTTTCCTCCGTCGCAGGGAGCAAGCCAGCCCGCGCCAGGTTCGCGGCGAGGCGGGGCTCGGCGGGGTAAGGCGCGGGCGCGAAGGCCTCCCCCGTGAGGCGCTCGTAGGCCTGGATATAGCGGAAGGCGAGGGCCGCGGCCAGGTCCGCTGGAAGGGGCGGGGGGTCCCCATCGCCCTGATAGCCGTGCTCGGCGTACCACAGGCGGACGTACTCCTTGTCCAGGCTCTCTGGCTCCTCACCGCGGGCGAGGCGCTCTTCGTAGGTCTCCGCCAGCCAGAAGCGGCTGGAGTCGGGGGTGTGGACTTCGTCCACCAGGAGGATGCGGCCGTCGGCGGCGCGGCCGAACTCGTACTTGGTGTCCACGAGGAGGAGGCCGGCCCTCCGCGCCCGCTCCTGCCCGAGGCGGAAGAGGGCCAGCGCTGCCTGCTGGACCTCCTCCCACGTCCCCGCGTCCAGCCAGCCTTCTTCCACCACCTGCTGGGGGGTCAGGCGTTCGTCGTGGCCGGTGGGCCCACCCTTGGTGGTGGGCGTGATGAGGGGTTCGGGGAGCGGCTCGTTCTTGCGCAGCCCCTCGGGCAAACGGTAGCCGTAGATCACTCGCTCCCCTTGGGCGTAGCGGGTCCAGAGGGACGTCTTGGTCACCCCGGTGATGTAGCCCCGCACCACCACCTCCACCGGGAAGACCTGGCATGGGACCACCACCATGGCGTTGGGGTCCGGAAGGGCCACCATGTGGTTGGGGACGATGGCCTCGGTCTCACGGAACCAGAACGCGCTCAACTGGTTCAGGACCTGGCCCTTGTAGGGCACCGCCTCCAGCACCCGGTCAAAGGCCGAGAGGCGGTCGGTGGTCACGAAGAGGCGCTTGCCGTCGGGGAGGGCGTAGGCATCCCGCACCTTGCCCCGCGCGGGCGTGCCCAGGGGGAGGCGGGTTTCCCACAGGGCCAGGGGGACGAGGTCCAGCAGGTGTTGAGGCGTCAACATCCTCCAACCCCTTTTCATATTTCTATTCCGTTGGCGGCTCGGGGCGAGGCTCCATTGCCCCTGGGGGTGCACAGCGATGTACTTCTACCCTTTCCCTTCCCGCACGCTGGATGGACTCGGGAAATAGGGAACACCTGTGCCGGGACATGGGGTACACGTAGTTGGAGACATCGGTTACGCTACCCATTCTAACACAGGAGCCCTCTTCACACAAAGCGCGGGGGGCCTTGCGTACCGACCTTCGGTACCGCGCCTGACAACGCCAGGATTTGACAAACGCTCCGCCCCTGTGGTAAATTGCTGCTGGACAATGGAAGACACGCTGGGGGAGCTCGGGGAGCCGGGCTGAGAGGTGGACCGCGCCGCGGAGCACGTGGCACCGTCCCGACCCCTTGAACCTGACCTGGGTAATGCCGGCGTAGGGAAGCGTGAGGGCGCAAGAAGCATGAGGCCACCGGCCACCATCCAGGCGGTGGCCTTTTCGCGTGCAGCCTTCCCTGCTGAACCCGAGAGGAGAAAGACCTATCCCCCATGCCTGCACGAGCAAGGAGCACCCGGCACCTTTCCATTCTTTGTGACTGCAGACTTGATTAAGGCGAGGAGGTGTCCCATGTCGGACCAGCAGTGGGCAGAGAAGGCTGCAGAGGCCCTGGCGCGCTTGCGGGACCAGAGGCCCCTCATCCACCACATCACCAACTTCGTGGTGATGAACGACACGGCGAACGTCACCCTCCACATCGGCGGCCTGCCAGTGATGGCCCACGCCAGGGAAGAGGTGGCCGAAATGGTGGAGGCGGCGGGCGCCCTCGTCCTCAACCCC
>DAOTYM010000329.1:0-20668 GCA_034434775.1 Anaerolineae bacterium
CGGCTCGCCCTCCATCGCCCTGTCGGGCGTGCTGCCGCCCCGGGGGCACTTCCTCCTGGAGCGGACTCACGACAATGCCGTCCCTGGCATCGCTGCCGACCTCATCTACACCGGCGCGCTGGAGAACGAGGGCGAGGCGCTCACCCTTTCCGACCCTGGCGGCAAGGCCGTGGACCGAGTGGACGCCTGGTATGCCGGCCGGAACCTCACCAAGCAGACCATGCAGCGCTACACCGCGGACCTCCCTGGCACGGACCCGGCCGCCTGGGTGGATGGTCCGGTGGGCGGCACCCCTCAGAACGCGGCTGGGTGGGCCTGGCCGTCGGAGCCCGTGGCCTTCGCCCTCTACTTCACCGACAACATCACCTCCACCGGGCCTTCGCCTGCACCCACCCCGATGGAGCAGGCCCTCCTCGCCCTCCTGAACGGGGCCCAGGATTCGGTGCATGCAGCCCTCTACGCGCTGGACCGGGCGAGCATCCGGGATGCCCTTATCGCAGCCCGCGGGCGCGGCGTGGAGGTCCAGGTGGTGGCCGACGACGACGCCTACGCCGAAAGCCAGTACTACCCCCACTTCCGCGCCCTGGAGCAGGCCGGCATCCCCCTGGTGCTGGACAACCGCTCCAGCCTCATGCACAACAAGTTCCTGGTGGTGGACGGACAGGCCGTGTGGACTGGCTCCACCAACATGACGGATACCTGCTTCACCTACAACCACAACAATAGCCTCGTCCTCACCTCCACGCAGGTGGCCTACGCCTACAACCTGGAGTTCCACGAGATGTTCGCCCTGGGGCGGTTCGGCCGGGCCAAGGCGGACAACACCCCCCACCAGTTCGGCGGCGAGGGGGCCCCTCTGGAGGTGTACTTCGCCCCCACCGATGGGGTGGAGTCCCAGATCCTGGAGGAGGTGGCCCGGGCCGACCAGACCATCGCCTTCGCCACCTTCTTCTTCACCTCCCAGGCCCTGGCCGATGCCCTCATCCACGAGGCGGGGCAGGGGGTGGCTGTGCGGGGCCTCTGGGACCGGCTGGGCGCGGCCAACGCTTCTTCCCAGGACGAGAGGCTCTGCGCGGCTGGCATCCCGGTCAAGGTGGAGGATTTCGGCGGGAAACTGCACCACAAGTTCATGGTCATAGACCCGGAGGGCGAGGACCCCACCGTCATCACCGGCTCTGCGAACTGGAGCGCCTCGGGCACGGACCAGAACGACGAGAACCTGGTCATCCTGCACGATGCGGCGGCAGCCCAGCGCTACTACGCGGAATGGGAGAAGATGTGGAACGCCCTGGGGGGCCACACCCTGTGCTGGCCCACCGGGGTGCCCAGCCTCTTCCTGCCGCTGGTGGGGGCCTCCTGGGCGTCTGGGTGAACGCGGGGCCGGGGATCTTGAAGCGCCCCTGGCCTCGCCCTCAGCGCCGGGGGAGCGCAGGGGGGTCGGTGACCGCGACGTAGTCCAAGAGCACCTCCGTCCCCCCGGCGAGGAGGCCCACGCCCCCGGCCGGTGGCCCTCCCAGGGGACCGGCGAGCCCCAGGGAGGAGCCATCGCAGGTGAGGGCGACCTCGTCGCCAGCCACGGTCACCGCCACCACATGCCACGCCCCCGGGGTGAGGCAGATCCCGGCTTCCCCGCCCTCCGGGGCGGGCTGGAGGGCCGTTGCCTCGTCCCCCACGCGGCATTCCAGCCACCAGGGGGAAGGGCCGCGCTCTCCCGCCTGCCCCACGGAGAGCCACAGGGCACAGCAGCGCTGGGCGTCGGTGCACCGCACCGCCAGGCCCACCTTCCCCGTGCTCTGGGGCTGCAGGCGGACGATCAGCGCGTAGTCCCGCCAGCCCTCGCCAGCCTGGGAGAGGAGGCTCGCCCCTTCACGGAGGCCCCAGCGGAGGACCCCGCTCGGCTCCAACGCCCCCGCGCCGTCGTCCCAGCCGCGCCAGGCCTGGGCCAAGGCGGCCGGTTCCCCGAAGTCCTCAAAGAAGCGCAAGGGAGCGCGCTCCAAGCGGGCAGCCCAGTCGCCCTCCTGAGGCAGGCTCTGGAGGAGGGCGCGGGCCATCTGGTAGTGGCTGGCCGCCGAGCGCAGGTGCTCGGGCCGGGCAAAGAAGGAACTCACGTAGCGGGCCAGGTCCGCCTCGCCAGCCCGGAGGAGGACCAGGAAGCGGCCCGCATCCAAGGAGCCCTGCCCCTCGGCGGGCAGGTCGGGGACGGCGGCCAGGTGCTCCGCCGCCACGCTCCACTGGCGCGAGGCGCACGCCTCCAACGCCGCGGTGAGCCTGGCCGCGGCGACCCTCGCGTCTTCTCCCACTTCCTCCCCCCAGGACCGCTGGACCTGGAGCAGGGACCGTGCCGCCACATCCAGCCGGGCGAAGTCCTCCACGAGGAGGCCCTGGGCCAGTTCGTGGGCAGCCAGGGCGAGGGCCTCTTCGGGGGCAGAGGGCCATGGGGGCAGCGCCGAGGCCCCGCTGAGGGCCGTGGAGGTGGCTTCTGGGGAAAGGGCGGCCGTCGGGACCGCGGGGGGACCAGCGTGCCTCTGGAGGAGGGAGGCCCCCAGCGCGAGGGCGCCAGCCAAAAAGAGGAGGGCCAACACGAAACCCCCGGCGGGGAGGACCCAACGGCGCATCCAGCGCTGCTGCTTCGCCGCGGCCAGCCCCCCGAGGGCGAGGGCGTTGGCCGGGTCCAGGGCCAGGGCCTTGCGGTACCAGCGTTCTGCTTCGTGCGGCTTGCCGGCGCGGAGCGCGGCATCGGCAATGCGGAGGTAAGCGGCAACCTGGCGTTCCCTATCCACCCTCGCCTGCTCGCTCCTTGCCCCTGCGTCGGCCGGCCAGGAGGCCCAGAAGCCGGTTCACGAGGCCGGCCTGTTCCGCCTCCACCTGTTCCACGAGGGCGGTGACTGCCGGGATGGGGTATATCTCCAAGGCCTGGGCCCAGTGAGCCAGAGCACCAGCGCGGTCACCCGCAGCGTAGGCCTTGGAGGCCGCCGTGAGCAGGGCGTGGATGCGCTCGCAAGTCTCCACCCACGCCTTGAGCCTGGAATCCTCGGGCGCGTCCCGCAGGGCCCGCTGGGCGAGGAGCAGGGCAGTGGCGCTGTCGCCCCGGTCCAGCGCGGCCTCGGACTCGGCACGCAGGCTCTCCACTCGGCTGGAGAGGACCCGGCGGAGCCCCTCCCGGGCGTCCTCGTCGTCTATGCCGTCGGCCAGGATCAGCCGGAAGCAGCGCTCGGCCTCATCCAGGTCCCCGGCCTGGTCCAGGGCCTGGTGGCCCTGCTGGCTCAGGCGGCGGGCGCGGCGGATGCGCTGCCACAGGCGGCGGGCGACCGGGTGCTTGCGGGCCACGGGCCGGAGGGTATCCTCGGCCTCGGCGTAATCCCCCTGGAGCAGGGCCTCCTCAGCCGTGGCGATGGCGGTGGCCAGTTCCCAGAGGCCCTGGTCGGGCCCTTTCAGGCGGAGCCCCTCTTCCACCAAAGCGGAGAGGAGGGCCGCGGCCTCGCTGGCCCGCCCCCGTTCCAGGGCATCCCGCGCCTCCGCCACCCGGGTGGCGTACTCCCCCTCCCGCACCACCTGCTGGAACCGGGAGTCGTAGGGGTTGAGGGCGTACCCTTCCCGGGCTAGGGCCCAGGCTTCCTCCTGGTTGCCCAACTGGAGCGCCCGCTGCATCCACTCCAAAAGGGTCTGCAGTTTGTGGATGCGCTGCCGGGTCGCCGTGACCTCCCTCTGCCAGGGGTAGACGTTCTCGGCCGTGATGCACAGGTCCAGCGCCCGGTCGTACTGGCCGCCCTGTTCCGACTGGCGGACCTGCTTGAGAAGTTGTTGGATCATGCGGGAGGCCTCTTCCCGCTGGTTGAGGCACTTCTGGAGGAGGGTGCGGCTTTCCTCGTCCCGGGGGAACTGGCTGAGGATGCGCTCCAGGAGGCTGATGGCCTGGTCGTACATGCGGGATTCCAGGGCGTTGGCGGCCCGGATGCGCAGGGTGAGCATCTCCCGGGCTACGGCCGCGCTCTCCGCCAGGCGTTTCCGTTCGGGGTCGCCCTCTGGGAGTTCGGCAGCGGCCCACTCCAGGAGTTCCGCGGCGTTCTCGTAGTCGCCAGAGAGGAGGGCACGGTTCCCCTGGTTGGCCCGCTCTTGGATCGCCTTGGCGCGGGCCCTGGCACGGTCCAGGTTGGCGCGCAGGGTGACCAGGGCGGGGTCGGCCGGGGCCAGGTCTTCGGCCACCCGCAGGTAGGCGTCTGCGGCGTCGTAATCCCGTTGGGCGAAGGCCTGCTCGGCCAGGTGCCGGTGGGTCTCCACCACCTCCCGCAACCCCTGGAGGGCCTGTTCGTACCGCGCCTGGGCCTCCGCGTTGTCGGGGTCCAACTGGAGGGCCTGGGCGAAGCACTCCACCGCCTGGCGGTAATCCCGCAGGTGGAGCGAGGTGCTCCCCTTCCCCAGCACCTTCCGCAACTGGCGGTAGGCCTCCCGCTCCCTGGCTGCCCGTTCCAGCAGGTGCTGGGCCTTGGGGTTGGCTGGGTCCAGGCGCAGGACCTCCTCCAGGACCTCCTGCGCCTCGTCAAAGCGGCGCTGGGCCAGGGCCTCTCCGGCCTCCTCCAGGCCGCGCCGGACGCGCACCTCCCGCAGGAGAGCCTGGGCCTCTTGGTCGGCGGGGGCCAGTTCCACCGCCCGCTGGGCGGCCTTCTGGGCCGGGGCCAGTTCGCCCAGGGCGAGGAAGGCGCGCGCCGAAGCCAGGAGGTGCCGGGCGCGGGCCCGGGCCTCCCCCTGCCGCTGGACCTCCCGCAGGAGGGCCGCCGCGGCTGTGTCCTGGGGCTGCAGGGCCAGGGCGCGGGCGGCGGCCTCTTCCGCATCCCCCAGCCTCCCCTCGGCCAGGGCCAGCCGGCCCTGCCGCAGGTGCTCCTCGGCCTGGCGGGCGGACTCCCGCTGGCGCGCCTCGGCTTCTGCCAGGGCCTGGCGCAGGCGGGCCAGTTCCCGCTCCCTCTGCCACCCCCGCTGCGCCAGCCACTCGGCCAGGCTGTCCAGGTGCTTTCGGGCTTCTTCCGTGCGGCCGGCCCCCAGGGCGGCGTTCACCTGGAGGAGGCGCGCCTGGAGTTCCAGTTCCGGGGGGACGCCGGCCAGGGCTGTCAGGTCCCGCAGGTACCCCTGGGCTTCGGCAAAGCGGCCGGCCCGCAGGGCTTCCTCGGCGCGCCCGAGGGAGTGGCGGGCCAGTTCCCGGTTGCGGGCCAGGAGTTCCTGCTGGCGACGGGCCTCGTGGAGGCCCTCCTGCACCTCCGGGTTGGCCGGGCACAGGACCTGGGCCCGGCGGAACTGGTCTAGGGCCTCTTCGGGGTGGTGGGCGGCCAGGGCCTGCTGCCCCCGTTCCAGGTGCTCCTGGAGGCGGTCCATGTCGGCCAGGTATGCCCGCGCTTCTGGCGAGTCGGGCGCGTGCTCCAGGGCCTCCAGGAAGTGCTTGCGCGCCCTGGCCAGGTCGCCAGCCTCAAAAGCCTGCCTGCCCCAAGCCACCGCCTGCTGGGCGCGGGCCGTCCGCTCTGCCTCCAGCGTCGCCAGTTCTTCCGCTGCGCCGGGGAAGGAGGGGGCCTGTTCCAGGAGGCGTTGGAGGACCTCCACCGCGGCCCCCAGGCGGCCGGCCTCCCGGAGGGCCTGGGCCTCCTGCCAGAGGCGCTCCTGGGCCCGCTGGGCCTGCCGGCTGAGGAGCGCGGCCACCTCCTCCCGCACTTCCTGCTCTTCGGCGAACCCCTCCAGGAGCAGGCGCTGGTAGAGGTCCAGGGCGCGGTCCACGTCGCCGCGGGCTTCGGCGGCCCGCGCCTTCTGGAAGGCCACGGTGCGCACGCGGTGCCGGTAGCGCTCCTGGCGCGCCCGCTCCAGGAGGTGCCGGGCCTGCGGCTCCTCGGGGCGCAGGCGGCAGGCCTCCTCCAGGAGGTGCACCGCTTCGTCCCAGGCCCCCTCGGCCATCTTGCGAGCGCCGGCCTCCACCTGGCGCACGAAGCGCAGGTCGTCCTGCCAGGCGGAGAGTTCAGGGGCGGCGGCGGCTGCCCCTTCCAGTTCCTGGAGGGAGGCCCCGAACTCCCCCAGGGAGAACTCCAGCCAACCGCGGCTGGCCCGGGCCTCCGCCTCCAGGAGGCGCCGGAGGTCCGGCTCCAGGTGCTCCCACCAGGGGGCCAGTTCCTGGCGTCCCCTCTCCAGGAGGGAAGTCGCCTGCTCGTAGGCTCCCCCGGCGCGCGCCGCGCGGGCCTGGCGGAGCACCTGGTGGGCCCGGGCGCTGGCCCAGGCCCTCTCCACCCTCTCGTCGCCACGGACCCACGGCTCGCGGACCGCCGGGGCGAGGCACGCCACGGCGCGGTCGGCGTCGCCCTGGCGCAGGGCCTGGAGGCCCTCTTCCACCGCTTCCGGCAGCCCTCCCAGGCGGGCCAGCACCTCCTGGGCCAGGGCATTTCCGGGCACCCGCTCCCGGAGGCGCTGGGCGACCTGCAGGGCTTCTTCGTAGCGGTGCGCCTCCAGGGCGGAGCGGATCTCGGCTTCCCACTTGTCGGCCAGGACCTGGGCGTAGCGCTCCTGGATGAGGCTGGAGTCGGGGAAGAAACGCACGATGGGGCCCACCTGCCCGGGGTCCTCCAACTGGGCCAGGAGGCGAGGGACGACATCCTCTTCCACATAGGCGAGGACCTCCCGCAGGTCCGAGGAGTCCTCGCCCTCCAGGGCCTTCCAGTGCCGCAGGCTCTCCTCGTACTGCCCGGCGGAGAAGGCTTCCGTCGCCCGGAGCAACGCGGCCTGGGCCTCGGCCCCCAGGTCCCCCTGGGCGATGAGGTGGCAAGCCACGTAGCGGAGGAAGGCGGCTGCGTCGTCTGGGTCTTCGCGCCAGGCCAGTTTGTAACTCTGGGCGGCCTTGGCCCACAGGCCGGCCCTGGCTTCGGCCTCCCCGCGGGTGCGGTAGGCGAGGACCAGGGCCTTCTGGGCATCCTCTGCCTCTCGGAGCAGGTCTTGCACGGTCTCCTGGTCGCCCACCAGCCCTTGCACCTGGCGCAGGTAGGCGATGGCCTCGCGGTAGCGGCGGCGGTCCATCAGCCCCTCTATGAGGGTGAGGATGCCCGCCGGGGGCAGGGGGAGTTGCAGGTGGATCTGGGCGTGGAGGCGGAGTTCCTCCCCGAGGGAGGCGGCGGAGGGATATTCGCCCCGCAGGATGCGCTCCACCAGGGGGAGGAGGGAGGGGGACAGCGCCTCTTCGGGGTAGTCCAGGGCCAGGAGCTGAGGGTCGCTGCGGACGAAAGCGATGCGGGGGAGGGGGCGAAGGCGGGGCACGGGGCTGCCGGTGAGGAGGTGCAGCATCAGTTCGCCGAACTGGTAGAGGTCCCGCGCCGCGCCCTCCGGGCTCAAGGGGCGGGCGGCGTTCCAGTCCACCACGCGCAGTTGGCGGCCGTTCCACAGGAGGTGTTCGGGCTTCAGGTCGGTGTACTCCACGCCTGCTTCGTGGGCCGCGGCCAGGACGTCGCAGACCTGGCAGCAGAGGTCCAGGGCCTGGGCCAGGTCTCCGGCAAACCCCTGCGCCGTGAGGAGGTCTTCTCCCACGTTGAGGTAGCCCTGGAGGTGCTCCAGGACGAGGCCCACGGTGCGGCCGCGCTCCTCAATGCGGTCCACCAGCTGGACCACGCCGGGGTGGGCACGGAGGCGCTCCAGGAGGTCCGCCTCGGAGGTGAGGTCCGTGGAGGGGCTGGAGGCGAGTTTGAGGACGAAGTGCCGCTGGGCCGAGTCGGTGACCAGTTCCACCGAGGAAAGGAACCCTTCCCCGATCTCGCGGACGGGTCTGTAGGTGTCTTGCCTGCCGCGCCATTCGTGGTGGGGCACGTTCGGCGGTCCTCCTTAGGCAGGCCCGAGGCGGAGGCCGGGCTTCCCAAGGCCTCTCGCTTGGGCAGGCAGGCCCGTCGGCCTGACAGGCGCCGCAGAGGCGAACCCAGCGCATGCTGTGGCGCCGGGTCGGTTGGCTCCACCCATCCTAGCACAGGGCCGGGAGGTTGTCAAATGGCCGGGAGCCCTCCAGCCCAGCCGCCGGCCCCCCGAATAACCCAAAGGTGGTATTGACTCCTGGTCCAAAGCCGGATATCCTAAAGGGCGAGCGAACAAGGCGCATCCAGCGCGCCTTGTCCACAAGGCAGCCCATCCTTGAGAACCCACATGCAGGAGGTGCACCCATGAGAAAACGCCTGGCTTTGAGCCTGACCCTGGTCCTGGTGGCCATGACCGTCCTGCCGGTCCTCGCCGCCGACCCGGACCCCGGCACAGGCAACACCGACATCATCGTCCAGAACACGGACACGAACACGGCCAACCCCGCGGCCACGGTCAACGTGGACTACATCAACCAGGCCGGCGGTGTGGAGCGGACGGTCTCCCGGAGCGTCAAGCCACTGGCGGCCGCGGAGTTCACCGCCGCCTCCTCCGGCCTGGGAGACGGGTGGATCGGCTCCGCCGTGGTCTCCTCGGAGAAGGAACTGGCCGCCGTGGTGAACGTCATCTGGACCAACGGCACGGCCAACGACCGCATCGTCGGCGATGAGTACACGGGGTACGAGTCGGGCTCCACGGAGGTCTACTTCCCCTACATCGTCTACGCCCCTGACCAGCAGTTCTCCCGCTTCTCCGTCCAGAACGTGGACACCGGCGGCACGGCCAACATCACCATGAAGTACATCAACCGCAACGGCGTGCTGGACTTCACCATCACCGACACCGTGCCGGCCCAGGCCCAGAGGACCTACGAACTGAACAAGCCCGGCCCCAAGATCCCGGTCTGGACCAACTCTGGGTACTTCAACACCAACGGCAACTGGACAGGGGCGGTGGTGGTCACCTCGGACCGGCCCATCGTGGGCGTGATGAGCAACCATTGGAAGAACTGGGCCATCGTGATGAACGGCGCGGCCACGGCAGCCTCCAAGATGTACGTCCCCTCGGCGGCGCGCCGCACGACCATGCGGGGCTCCACCCTGAAGTGGCTGGAGTGGTCCATCATCACCGTGCAGAACCCCAGCACCTCGGCCACCGCCACCGTGAGCCTCACCTTCGTCAACGGCGATACGGGCAACATTGACCTGACCATCACCGGCCAGACCATCGGCCCTGGCGCAGCCAAGGGGTACAACACCAAGTCCGGTGGCGACGTGGACCCCTCCGTTTTTGAGGTGCTAGGTGGCTCCTGGACCGGGTCCGTCATCGTCCAGTCCAACATCCCGGTGGTGGTGGGCGTCATCGGCACCCGCGGTGAGAACTCTCAGGCGGCCGGTAGCCTGGGGGTGAGTGCCGCCACCGCGGGAACGGATGTCTTCCTGCCCGCGGTCTACCAGAAGAAGTCGGGCAGCACCTGGCTGGTCAACACCCTGATCCGCCTGCAGAACACCAGCACCAGCACCGCCACCTTTGACGTCTACTTCTACGACCGGTCCGGCAACCTGACCTACTCCCTGACCGGCCAGACGGTGGCAGGCGAGAAGGTCTGGAAGTACAACACCAAGGTCCACAACCCGCCCTTGGGCTACAACTGGGAAGGCTCCGTCTACATCCACTCCAACCAGCCCATGGTGGCAGTAGTGGAGAACCTGTTCGGCAAGCAGTGGCAGGGCGCCTACAACGGGGTGAGCAAGTAGACCCCTTCCCTCCCCCTGAAGTACGCATGCGGCGCACCCCAACGGGTGCGCCGCATGTCGTTCCCGGCCCAGAGGCCGCTTTCTGGAGAAGTCCGCTCCTGCCGCGTGTGCCCTTTCCTACTCCGGCAGGTCCGAGGGGGCCAGGACCTGGATGGGCACCTGGATGACGGTGGGGCAGTCGGCCTGAAGCCCCTCTTCCACGGCAGGGGCGATCTCCTCCGGGCGCTCAGCCCGCACGCCGCGGCAGCCGAACCCCTGCGCCACCAGGTCGTACCGCACCGGCCCCAACTGGCAGCCCACCAGGCATTCCCGCCCCAGGGTCTTCTCCTGGCCGCTCTGGACGATGCCCCAAGCCTGGTCGTCGGCCAGGACGACGACGAAGGGCGTCCGGTGGCGCACGGCGGTCTCCAGGTCGGCGATGTTGAAGCCGAAGGAGCCGTCCCCCGAAAGGAAGAGCACCGGCCGCTCCGGGTAGGCCAGTTTGGCGGCGATGGCCCCGCCCATCCCCCAGCCCACCACGCCGCTCGCCCCGCAGGTGAGCCAGCGGGAAGGGTACCGGTCGCAGAGGGCCATGTGGGCCCACTGGCCGATGTTCCCCCCATCCACCAGGAAGAGGACGTCCTCCCGCGCCGCGAAGGGGCGCAGGGCGTCCACGATGTGCCGCCCAGTCATGGGACCGGGTGGGGCGGGTTCCTCCAGCCAGCGCCGCCGGAAGGCTCGCTCCCGCCGACGGGCCTCCCGGAGCCACTCGGTCTTGGGCTCCGCGCCCAGGGCCCGCCATGCCTGTGAGAGGCCCTCCACCACCGAGCGCACGTCTCCCAGGATGGCCAGGTCCGGTTCCCGGCGGCGGCGCAGTTCCACGGGGTCCACGTCCACGCGGATGACCCGCACGTCCTCCCGCACGCGCGGGGGCTGCAGGAAGCCCAGGCGGTAATCTGGCGCCGTGCCCAGGATGAGGAGGAGGTCGGCGTCGGGGAGGAGGCGGGGTTCGCCGCTGGCCGCGCCCACGACGCCCAGGAACTGGGGCAGGGGCTGGTCCACCACGCCGCGGTCCCAGATGGGCACGACGAGGGGGATGTCCGTCTGCGCCGCGAACTCGGCCAGGGCGCGGCCAGCATCGGCGTAGAAGGCCCCGCTGCCGGCCACGCACAGGGGGCGTTCTGCCTGGGCGAGCCACTGGGCCGCCTGGCGCACCAGGCCCGGGTCGCCCGGCGCGTGCTGGACCACCACGCCCGGCGAAGGGGGCGTGTGGGGCACCCGGGCGGGGTCCACCTCGGCCTCCAGGACGTCCATGGGCACCGTCAGGTGCACCGGCCCTGGGCGGCCGCTGGTGGCGGCGTTCAGGGCCTCGTGGAGGTAGAGGGCCGTCTTCTCCGGCTCGGTGACCCGGCGGGCGTACTTGCACACCGGGGCGGCCATGGCCACCTGCTCCGGCATCTCCTGGAACTTGCCCAGGCCGGACTGGGCTTCGGGGCTTTCGCCGCTGATGAGGAGCATGGGGGAGCCGTCAAAGTAGGCGTTGACCAGGCCGATGAGGGCGTTGGCGTGCCCCACGGCCGCGCTGACCAGGCAGACGCCGACGCGGCGGGTGAGGCGGCCGGTGGCGTCGGCCATGTAGGCCGCGGTCTGCTCGTTGCGGGTGTCCACCACCCGGAGGCCAGCCTTGCGGCAGGCGTGCATCAGGGGGTTGGTCCCGTTGCCCGCCAGGACGCTCACGTGCGTGACGCCGGCCTCTCGGAGGGCCTGCACCATCAGGTCGGCACCGTTCATCTCCTTCCTCCTGGGTTTGGGGATGGGCGGGGAGGCGTATCGCGTAGGGGTACGCCGTACCGCTTAGCGAGGATTGTAGCACATCCCCGCCCGGGGGGCAAGAGGGCAGGAGTGGCCGAGTGCAAATCCGTTCAAACCGTTCCCCAAATCCGCTGACAGGGCTTTGGTGGCAGGCACTACGGGAGTCAGCGCACCCTGTGGCCGAGTGCAAATCCGTTCCATCCGTTCCCCAAATCCGTTGGCAGGGCTTTGGTGGCAGACACAAGGCCTGCCCTACGGGGGCCTTACGCGCCTCTCGTGGCCGAGCGCAAATCCGTTCCATCCGTTCCCGAAATCCGTTGACAGGCCTCGGGGCAGGCACAAGGCCTGCCCTACGGGGGCCTTACGCGCCTCTCGTGGCCGAGTGCAAATCCGTTCCATCCGTTCCCGAAATCCGTTGACAGGGGCCCTGTGGCTTGCAGGGGGGCACGGCCTGTGGTACAGTTCCCGAGGAGGTGGCGACGGATGCGGCGCGCGCTGGACGTGGCCTTCCTGCTGATGGGGTTCACCTTCACCATCGCCCAGACGGTCCTGGCGCGGGAACTCCTGGTGGCCTTCAGCGGGAACGAACTCTCCATCGGCCTCATCCTGGGGTGCTGGCTCCTCTTGGAGGCGGTGGGGAGTGCCTGGGCCGGGCGGCTGGCCCCTCGCCTCTCCCCGGAGCCCATTCTCTACGCCCTCCTGCAGGTGCTCCTGGCCCTCATCCTCCCCCTCACGGTGTGGCTGGCCTTCGGCGTGCGCAACTTGGTGGGCGTCCAGCCCGGCGAGGGGATCGGCCTGGCGCCCACCGCCCTGACCTCCCTCCTCTTGCTCCTTCCGGTGGGCCTGGTGGATGGGGCCATGTTCAGCGTGGGCTGCCACGTGCTCCTGGGGAGGGGCCCTCGGCCGGCCCCGAGGGGAGAGGGAAGCGTGCCCACCATCAGCCGGGTCTACGCGCTGGAGGCGGTGGGGGGCATCGTGGGCGGCTTCGCCTTCACCTGGCTCCTGGTCCAGCGGGAGCCAGCCCTCACCATCGCCCTGATCCTCTCCGCGTGCAACCTCTGGTCGGCCGTGAGCCTCCTCTGGCGGCCCAGGGAGAGGGTCGGGAGGGCGGCGCGCGTGCTCCTGGCGGCGTGCGCAGCGCTCCTGGCGGCGACCCTGGCGGCCCTGTCCCCCGGTCCCAACCGCTGGCTCAACGGACAGGCCTACCGGTGGCAGTGGCCGGGCCAGGACCTGACCTTCTACCGCGATTCGCCCTACGGGAACGTGGCCGTGGTGCGCTCAGGGGAGCAGTTCACCTTCTTCTCCAACGGGGTTCCAGTCCTCACGGCCCCCGTGCCCGACGTGATGTACGTGGAGGAACTGGTCCACCTGCCGCTCCTCTGGGTGGAGCGGCCGCGCCGCGCGCTGGTCCTGGGCGGCGGACTGGGGGGCGTGGTGGCAGAACTGGCCAAGTACGGCTGGGAACGGGTGGACTACGCCGAACTGGACCCGGCTCTCATCGCCGCGGTGCAGGCCAACCCCACCCCTCTCACCGAGGCGGAACTGGCCTACCCGGCCCTGCACCTGGAGGTGACGGATGGCCGCCACCTGGTGCGGACGCGGGCGGCGGGCAGCCCCCTGCGGGCTGACGAGCGGTACGACCTCATCCTGATGAGCGTGCCCTATCCTTCCACCTTGCTTCTGAACCGCTTCTACAGCCGGGAGATGTTCCTCCTGGCGGATGCGCTCCTCGCCGACGAGGGGGTGCTGGCCTTCGCCCTGCCGGGCAGCCTCAACTACCTGAGCCCCGGCCAGCAGGCGTTGCACAGGGGGGTCCAGGCGACCCTTGAGGCCGTCTTCCCCCACGTGCGGGCCATCCCGGGCGAGAACATCCTCTGGCTGGCCTCTCGCGGTGCGCCCCTGGAGGCCACCCCGAGGGAGGACCTGATCCGGCGGTGGGAGGGCCGGGGGATCGCGGCACGGCTCCTCACGGTGAAGCACCTGGAGTACAAGTTCCTCCCGGCCCACGAGGAGTGGCTGGCGCGCACCCTGGCTGCGGCGCCGCCCGCGCCGCCGAACACCGACCTGCGCCCGACCGGAGTCCTGGCGGGCCTGTCCTACTGGAACGAACAGTTCGCGCCGGGCCTGGCCCCTTTCTTCCTGGGGCTGGCGCGGCTGCCCTACGGGGTGCTGGCCGCGGCCGCCCTCGCCGTGGGCCTGGTGCTGGCCCTCGTGGCCAGGCGCGGGACACTGGGGCGGGAGGGGGTCGCGGTGGCGGCCCTGGCCCTCACTGGGTTCGGGGGCATGGCCGCGGACCTCCTGGTCATCTTCGCCTTCCAGGCCCTGCGGGGGTACCTCTACAGCCACATCGGCGCGCTGGTGGCCAGTTTCATGGGCGGCCTGGCCCTGGGGAGCATGGCCATGGCCCGCTGGCTGGGGAAGGGGCGCGTGGGGGCTGGGCGCGCCTTCCTCCTGGTGGAAGTGGCCCTGGTGGGCTTCTGGGCGCTTTTGCCGGGAGCCTTCTGGGTGCTGGCGCGGCCCTTCCAGCCCCAGTGGGTGGCCACGCTCGTGCCCGTGTTCCTCTACGGGGTAAACGCGCTGGCGGGGTTCCTGGTGGGGCTGCAGTTCCCCGCGGCGAGCGGCCTCCTGGGGGCGTCCAGCCGGGTGGCCGGGGCGCTCTACGCTGCGGACCTGGTGGGGGCCTTCCTGGGGGCGCTCCTCACGGCGGCGGTGCTGGTACCGGCGGCGGGGGTCCTGGGGACGTGCGGGCTGGTGGCCCTGCTCAAAGCGGGGAGCCTGGGAGCGGTGCTCCTGGCGAGACGCGCTGGGTAGGGGAGCACCAAGAGCCGGCCAGGGATGTCACGCTGCAAGCGTGACCTACAGACTCGCTCCCTCACCCGGCCCTTGCCCTCGCGCCAGAGGGTGGGACGGGCCACACCTTGCCTACTTGGCCCCGCCCGTGAAGACGATGGCCCCCAGCAGCCGCCGCAGTTCCGGGAGAATGGCCTCCGCCCGCGCCACCCGCTCCCCCCGCCGGTCCGTGTACTCCGGGTAGATGAAGAACTTGGCGCAGGAGGCGCCCCACGCCGGTTCGTAGCGCAGCCAGAACTCGCCCCGGTAGCGCAGGGGGTGCCAGTCGTCCACGGGGTGGGGCGCGTCTTGGGGCACCACCCCGTAGATCCACGGGTGGTGCCAGCGGCCCTCGGGGTTCACGCCCCGGTGGTAGGCGGACCAGGTGTCGGCCTCGCCGGTCATGCGCCACCAGGTCTCCCCCCGCTCCTCCACCTGCTCCACGGTGAACTCGCCGCGAGGGCGCACGCAGCGGCCGTCTTCAAAGCGCTTCGGGCAGCCGGCTCCGTGGTACACCAGACGCTGGTCCGCCTCCAGGACGTCCAGGGCGGCCTGCTGGGAGGGCCGGCCGTCCTCGCCAAACCCGTACCGCTGGACGGCCGGCCCGTCAAAGACGGCGTAGGCCCCGAGCCAGACCTGGTAGTAGGGCGAATCGGGGTTCATGAACTCGCTGAAGGTGCGCCCGAGGGGGAACCCGCCGAAGCGGGAGTAGGCCACGGCCTCCACCGGCGCGCCGACGATCTCGCTCAGGGTCTTGCCCAGTTGCCCGATCAGGGTGATCTGAAGCCACGGCGGCGGGGAGAGCAGGAACTGGATGCGGAGCCCCCGCTGCCGGGCCGGGTCGCCGAAGATGTAAGGGATGAGGAGCCTCAGGGCCGCGCTCCTGAGCCGACCGCGGGCCCACCAGACCCCCGCGCCCCCCAGCGCCGCCAGAACGCCTGCCGCAACCCCCTTGCCCAAGCCCATCACACGCCTCCTTTTCCCTCGTCCTATGCCTCTCGGTCCAGGAGCAAGCCCCGGTTCAGGGTGCGGCGGGGGTCAAAGGCCTCCCGCAGGGCCTGCATGGGCCGCGCCTGCGCGCCCAGGGGCCCCCAGACGTCCACCGCCCGCCGCAGGGCCAGGGGAGCCCGCTCCACCACGAGGTACCCTCCCATCCCCGCCACCTGGGAGCGCCATGCCTCCACCTCGGCAGGGCTGGCCCCGGAGAGCCGCACGTAGAGGAGCCCGGACCCGGCCCGCGCCTGCCGCGCCGCGGCTCCCTCCCACAGGGCCCAGGCCTCCCTCAGGCGGGCTGGGGGCAGGCCCACCCGAAGCAACACCCCCTCGCCAGCAGAGGGGTCCCAGCCGCTGCGGGCCAGGTCCTGCCAGAGGGCCTCGTGCTGGGAGCCCGAGAGGGGCTCCGCCTCGGCCGCGCCCTGGTGCTGGGCCAAGGCCGCGACGTCCCGCACCTGCCGCGCCACGGCCGACGCGCTCCCTTCCAAGAGCACAGCAACGGTGGCCCGGGCCCCGTCCACGAGGGGCGAGAGGCCCGGCGGCAGGGCGTCCACCACCTCCACGGCGGCGGGGAAGAGTTTGGAGCCGCAGAGGGCCTGGGCGAAGGCGAAGGCTGCCCCGGCCTCGCGGAAGGCCACAAGGAGCGTGGTGGCCTGGGCCGGAAGCGGCCACAGGCGGAACGTGGCCGCGGTGATGGCCCCCAAGGTCCCCCACGAGCCGATGAAGAGGCGGGTCAGGTCGTAGCCGGCCACGTTCTTGACTGTCTTGCCGCCAGGGCGGATGACCTCCCCGGTGACCAGGGCTGCCTCCAGGCCCAGGGCCAGGTCCCGGGCCGTGCCGTAGCGCAGCCGCCGCGGCCCGGAGAGGTTGGCAGCCAGCATCCCGCCCACGGTGCAGCGGGCCGGGTCCGGCACGTCCAGGGGGAGCCACTGCCCAGCCTCCCGCACCGCCTCCTGCAGGGCTGCGAGGGTGCATCCGGCCTGCACGGTGACGGTCAGGTTCTCGCGGTCGTGCTCCAGGACCTGGTCCAGGCCCCGGAGGTCCAGCGCGAGGTCCATCGCCTGGCGAGGATTGCCCACTTCTATGTGGGTGCCGCTCCCCCAGGGAGCCACGGCCCAGCCGGCCTGGTCGGCGGCGGCCAAAACGCGGCCGACCTGCTCCGCGGTGCGGGGCCGGGCCACGAGGCGCGGAGTCAGCCCGTCGGCGGCGTGGCGCGCCCGCTCGGCCGGGTCCTCCAGCCACTCCACGTCGGGCGCGGCGTCCGTCAGCAGGGATGTGGACTTCGTCGTCTCGGTCATGGCGTCGCCTCCGCAACGGCCTCCAGGGGCGGGAGCACTTTGCCCGGGTTCATCAGGTCCTGGGGGTCAAAGGCCCGCTTGACGGCCCACATGGCCCGCAGGTCGGCGGGCCCGAAGATGAGGGGCATGGCGGAGATCTTCTCCAGGCCGATGCCGTGCTCGCCGGTGATGGTGCCGCCCAGGTCGGCGCAGATCTCCAGGATCTCCGCGCCCGCTGCCCGCACCTTCTCCAAGATGCCTGGCTCGGTGGGGTCAAACAGGATGAGGGGGTGCAGGTTGCCGTCGCCAGCGTGGAAGACGTCGCCTATGGGCAGCCCGTAGCGGCGGCCCACCTCGGCCACCCGCTCCAGGGCCTCCGGCAGGCGGGTGCGGGGCACGGTGCCATCCAGCACCAGGTAGGAGGGCATCAGTTGGCCCAGGGCGCCGAAGGCCCCGCGCCGGCTGGCCCACAGGTGGTCCCGCTCCGCCTGGCTGCGCGCCACCCTGACCTCCCGCGCCCCTTCCCGCTGGCAGATGGCCTGGATTTCCCGCACTTGCTCGTCCAGTTCGTCCTCCAGGCCGTCCACCTCAATGATGAGGAGGGCGGCCACGTCCAGGGGCAGGCCGGCGTGGGTGGCCCGCTCCACCGCCTCTATCACCGTGTGGTCCATCATCTCCAGGGTGGCGGGGATGATGCCGGCGGCGATGATGGCCGAGACGGTGCGGCCGGCGTCCGTCAGGCTGTCAAAGAGCGCGAGGAGCGTCCGCACGCCCTCCGGCTGGGGCATGATGCGCACGAGGATCTTGGTGACGATGCCCAGAGTCCCCTCCGACCCGACCAAGAGGCCGGTGAGATCGTAGCCCGGGGCGTCGGGGGCGGCCCCGCCGACCCAGACCCGCTCGCCATCCGGCAGGACGACCTCCATCCCCAGGACGTGGTTGAGGGTGACGCCGTACTTCAGGCAGTGGGGGCCGCCGCTGTTCTCGCCCACGTTGCCGCCCAGGGTGGAGACCTTCTGAGAGGCGGGGTCCGGGGCGTAAAGGTAGCCGTAGGGCGCGAGGGCCTTCTGCAGCGTCAGGTTGAAGACGCCCGGCTCCACCAGGGCGGTGCGGTTGGGGATATCCACCTCCAGGATGCGGTTGAGGCGGTTCAGGACGAGGACCAGGCCCCCCCGCGCCGGCACGGAGCCGCCGCTCAGGTTGGTGCCCGCGCCCCGCGGCGTGACCGGCACGCCGTGCTCGTGGGCCAGGCGCACCACGGCCTCCACCTCCTCTGCCGAGCCCGGCAACACCACCGCATGGGGCCGGCCGCGGTCCAGGGAAGCATCGTATTCGTAGAGGTACAGGTCTTCGGGGCTCGTGAGGACGTGCGCCGGCCCCACGATCTCCCGCAGGCTCTCCAACACCTGTTCCACGTTCATGTCCCACCCTCCTCTGAAGCAGCCATCCGCTGCCAGACCAGTTGGCTCAGGTCCAGGACCCGGAGCCGCACCCGCCCGCGGCGGGCGGCCATAGCCAAGGTCCGCTGGCACTGCTGGCAGGCGGTGACGAGGACTTGCGCGCCGGTGGCCTGGGCTTGGGCCAGGCGCAGCGCAGCGATGCTGGCCGCGAGGTCCCGGTCCACCGACTCCAGGTTGCCGCCACCCCCGCAGCACATGGCGTTGGCCCGGCTCTCGGCCATCTCCC
Organism: Anaerolineae bacterium; assembly: GCA_034434775.1. GTDB lineage: Bacteria > Chloroflexota > Anaerolineae > DTPP01 > DTPP01 > DAOTYM01. Next base: position 18,191 of record DAOTYM010000329.1, read on the forward strand.
GCAGGTCCACGCCGGGGATGGCCCGCAGCACCTCCCGCGGTGGATCGTAGACCCCCTCCTTGCGGCCCAGGTCGCAGGGGTCGTGGTAGGTGACGGCCAGGGGGTCGCCCGCGGGCTCCCGCCAGGGGATGCGGCCTTCCCGCGCTGCCTGGGCCAGGAACTCCACGGCGTGGAGGACCTCCACCCGGCCCTGGGGATAAGCCGTCTTCCAGGCGTGGTAGCAGGAGGGGCAGGTGGTGACGAGGCGGCGGACGCCCCGCGCTTCCAGGGCGGCCAGGTTGTGGGCGATGAGGTCGTCGGCGGGCAGCCCCGCCGAGAGGAGGGGGTAGCCGCAGCACCACTCCTCGCCCCCCAGGAGGACAAAGGGCTCGCCCAGAGCCTGGAGGATGCGGCTGAAGGACTGGGGGATGTCGTAGACCATGGGGTACAGGCCGGCGACGCACCCCACCCAGTAGGCCGTCTCGGCTTCCTGGACGCCCACCGCCTCCCCCAGGTTCTCCTGCCAGAGGAGGCGGGTCTCGTTGGGCTCGCCGGAGATGTTGTGGCGGGTGTAGACCCGCTCCCCCAGGTCCCGCAGGGGCTGGGGGAAGGCAACCGTGTTGGCCAGGTGGCGGCGGGCCAGGGCGAAGATCTCGTCCAGGCGCACCCCGCCCGGGCAGTGCAGGGTGCAGGAGCGGCAGTCCAGGCAGCGCCAGAGGCGCTCACCCACGGCCGGCGTCAGGGGGATGATCCCCTCGTCCACCGCCCGGAGGAGTTGCACGCGGCCCCGGGCTGTCGCACCCTCCTGGCGCAGCACCTCAAAGGTGGGGCAGGCGGCCTGGCAATAGCCGCAGCGAGTGCAGCGCAGCATCTCTTGGTAATACGGTTTGAGGTTGTGCATGTCCATTCTCCAGCCATCAGCGGTCGGCGGTCAGCCGTCAACCGTCAGCAGTCCGCCACCGGCCATCCGCCATATGCTATACGCTATATGCCATCCGCCATCCGCCATCCGCCATCTGCCACGCGCCGTCAGCCCGCCGCCCGGTCCAGGAGGACGCCCTGGGCTGCGGCCACGCCCGCGCCTGGCTCAAAGCGGTAGCCCACCGCGGCCAGGCCCTCCTCCAGCGCGGCGACGGTGGCGACGACGTCCCGGGGCGTGGTGGGCCCCATATGCCCAATGCGGAAGTAGCGGGCCTTGATCTCCGGGTGCAGGCCGCCGGCCAGGATGGCCCCTGCCCGGGCCACGTGCTGGAGGAGCGTGGCATCCACGCCCTCTGGGTAGTAGGGGGCGGTGAGGGTGGTGGCGCGGAAGCCGGGCTTGGCCACCTGCCGGAGGCCCAGGGCTTCCACCGCGGCCTTGCACATGTCCGAAAGGAGGCGGTGGCGGCGGAAGCGGGCCTCCATCCCCTCGGCCAGGATCTGGCCCAGGCTCACCTCCAGGGCGTAGATGAGGTTCACGGCCGGCGTGGCGAAGTAGGCCGGCTTGCGGGCCTCGTAGGCCTCCATGATGGGGAGCCAGAGGGACCAGTCGGCGTAGTAGTTGGGGACCGGCGCCTTGCGGGCCCGGAAGCGCTCCAGGGCCCGCGGGCTCGCCACGAGGAGCGCCAGGCCCGGCGGCACGCTGATGGCCTTCTGAGAGGCCGTGAGGTACACATCCACACCCCATTCCGATTGGCGCATCTCCTCGCCGGCGGTGGCGCAGACGCCATCCACCAGGACCAGCGCGCCGGCTTCCCGTCCGGCGGCGGCCATCCCCCGGACGTCGGCGGCCACGGCGGTGGAGGTATCCACGTGGGTGATGGCCAGGATGCGGTAGTCGGCCTGGGCCAGGGCCTGGCGGACCTCCTCGGCGCTGGGGGCCTCGCCCAGAGGGGCCCGCAGGTGGGTGACCTGGGCCCCGTACCGCGTCAGGATGTCGGCGAAGCGGTCGCTGAAGTAGCCGGTGTTGACGACGAGGGCCCGATCGCCTGGCTCCACCAGGTTGCAGGCGGCCATGTCCATGGCCAGGGTGCCGGAGCCGGCCACGACGAAGGGCTGGCCGTCGGGGCAGAGGAAGACCTCCCGCAGCATCTCCAGGGCGTGGCCGAAGCAATCTACGAAGTCCTGAGCGGTGTGGCTGGTGGTGGGCTGGGCCATGGCGGCGAGGACGTCTGGCTCAAACTCAATGGGCCCGGGGATCATCAGGAGTTTGCGGCCTTTCATGGTGACCTCCTCTTTGAGTGCGGCGATGGGCTGGCAGGAGCGCCCACATGAACGCGATCGTGCTGAGGAATTATGGCACAGGAAAGGTTTTAGGGCAAACCGGCGGATGCGCGTTGCGGGGCCAGGGGAGTTGAGGGCCGCCGGCTGCGGGGGGCAAGGCCCTTACAAGCCGTCGGAGCGCGCTCCTCCTGGCATGCGTGGGGCGCGCCGCTCATCCCTCTGCAACTGAGTACTGAGCCACGGTGGTTCTTGACGATATGTAATCCTGGGTAGGGGCGCACGGCCGTGCGCCCCTAC